>JAZSJE010000157.1:0-4925 GCA_045534135.1 Eubacteriales bacterium | reverse complement strand
CCCATGCAAGTGCTCGTCTTGCGAGGAATGCCATTACACCAAGAGCTATCAGCGCGAGTCCGAAGAAAACATCCAAAACCTGTGCCAAGGAATACTCATTGTAAAATCTTTCCGCGCCTTCTCCGTACATTAAGTTGGTTGTTAACCCAATCATAAATGAAATTCCGACCAAAATACCTACGATAGGATATGCTATAAGAATACCCTTTGTAAGGGCTGTACACCATTTCATTGACTGAGCTCCGCCAGCCGCGTTTATTTTATTCTTTGCCATAATGTCATTTTCCTCCGCTTTGAGTTTAATTTCATCGTTCAGATATAGATATTTTATCACAAAAAGTTGCGTTTGTAAAGCCGTTATAAAAAAATTTATTTTAATAAAGTATAAATATTGTAAAAAGCCTTATTTAGCTTCCCTTTTATTGTAGCCATATCTCCGTACTTCTGTTCACATACTATATAAATATAGAAACCTCGTGTAACTCTGACACGAGGTTTTATATGTATGTAACTTAAACTGTAAATTACCCTTAGTGTATTCTAATTTTCTCGCAGCCTACTTTGTTAGGCTTCAGCATTTATTTCGATATTCCTTTTAAATTCAATAAATTTACTGCCTTGATAAGTTAGCATTCCTATATCATTCTCTGCGATTACAGATGCTACGTTTACTTTTACCGACAACTCTTGTCTGCTTCCGTCATCAAATTCAAACAATACAAAAGAACCCACGTTAGGATTATTATTTACTATATTGCGTTTGGCTACGACTTTTACGGATTTAGTTTCAACGGGCTTTTTTGCATTTCTTTTATTCTGAGCCCACTTTTTGTAGAAGACTACTACAAAAAGCCCAATAGGGAGTATTCTCCCGATTTTCCAAAGGAAACACAACAAAAGACCAATGAGGTTAGCCATTTCATTGGTCTTATTGAGCGCTATTATATCTTATCCTATCTTACTCCGCCTAGGCAGCTTTTTTATAGCTTTACTATTATAGGAGTATGCTTTGTTTCAGGAATTATCTTTTCAAGAACATCACAGGTCTTTATCTTAAGGCTTGACGTATTTACGCAAGGGTGACAGCCTATATACTCGGTCTTTAAGACGTCCTCATCTATGAGAAGCTGAACACGGCAGTCCTTATCATTTATGAGTCCAAGCACTGTAAGCGCTCCAGGTGTTATGTCCAGAAGATCTTCCATATATTCTGCCTTGCCAAATGAAAGCCGCGCAGTGCCTATCTGCGCTGAGATATCCTTTGTTTTAAATACCTTGTCACAAGGTATCATAAGCAGATAAAAATCGGTTTCCTGACGATTACACAGAAAGAGATTTTTGCACATCTGTGTGCCCATTACGGCATCTACCATCTCGCAATCCTCCATGGTCATTGCCGCAGCGTGATCGACTCTTTCGTATTCCACTCCTAATTCGTCAAGGAAATCGTAAGCTTTTATTTCTTTACACAGTCTGCCCTCGATATCACACGGACGTCCTTTTTCAAGCTTCATATCCATCTCCTCAGAAGAATTTGACTATATCGTCTATATTTTTTCTTTCGGGCTTTACGGGATCTGCCGCTCTCTTACCTACGGCAATTACGGACATCAGAGCTTCATCATCGGGAATGCCGAGAATTGAACGTAGCTCCTTTTCGTTACGCAGACCCATTATAAGCGTATCATATCCCATATCTCTTGCGCAAAGCAAAAGATTTTGATTTTGCAATCCAAGATCATATGCGCCCCAACCGTCCCCGTGCTCATCTGTTTTCGCACCGTCCGGAGTAAACCCCGAAAATCCACGCTTAAAAGCGGTAACTATAAAGGCTCCAACGTTAGCGGTACGTTCAAAATTAAAGCTCGGCAGACAAGCTTCTCTTATTTTCTTAACTGCATCACTTGATATAACGGCATAGTATCTTCCCGTTTCAGAGTTCTTCCATGACGGCGCCTGCTGTGCGGCATATACCATCTGCTCTATTTCCTTGCGACTTATACTTATACCCTCTTTGTATGCTCTTATACTGCGTCTTTCCTCGATCAATTTTAAAAATTCCATACGCTATTCCTCATCCTTCAGCCTTACTTTCCTTTTTTACACGCTTGCGGATCTTATATACGTCCCTCAGCATTTTAAAGCTATCTCTAAAAATATGTACAGTAGATGCTCTATGGTTGATTATCTTTACAGGCATTTCGCTTATGCTGTATCCCAGCGCCTGTGCCCAGAGTATGCACTCGAAATCAAACGCAAATCCGTCAACCTTATTTCTTGAGAATATTTCTCTTGCGGCATCCCGTCTGAACGCCTTGCAGCCGCACTGAGAATCCGAAAGCTTAAATCCGCCTATCAGGCAAAGCACCTTTATAAAGATCTTTGACATTACCTTACGCAAAAAGGTATATCCCTCATATCCGTCACCCGAGATATTTCTCGATCCTATCAATATACTTGCATTGGCATTGGCATTAAGCATATCGTACGCCTGTCTTACAACGTCTGTACCGTATGCAAGATCGGCATCGGTAAACATTACTATATCACCCTTTGCCTCAAGCATAGCATGTCGTACGGCAGCGCCCTTGCCCCTGTTTGTATCGTATCCTGTAACACGCACGCATGGCAAGGAAAGATCTCGAACCATCTGGGCACAGTTGTCCTTTGAGCCATCATCCGAAAAAAGAATTTCATAAGAGTCAAAGCTCTCGCTCATGTATTTATCAAGGGTTTTGGCGGTATCAACGATTATACTGCTCTCGTTGTACATAGGTATTATTAAGGTTATCCTTGGTGTCTCCATTTTTATCTCCGATCAGATCTCTTTATATACCGCGAATATTATATCTATGCGGGTCTTTAGTTCATTCAAGCTCTGAAGCTTCTTACAATCTTCCTGTGAGGTCTTCCAATAATACGGTGTCATAGCGAAAAGATTGAGTATGTTCTCATTTCCGTTCACAACAATATCATATGCGAGCCTTTTACGCTCGACCAGAGCCATATTCTTCGGCAGATCTGCTCTCTCCTCATTAACGTGAGTTTCTTTATATATAGCATTTTTTAAGCCCAGAAGATGCTCGGGTCCCGCGTAAACTACCAACAACGAACCGTCTTTTTTCAGCACACGGCGGTATTCCTCCTCAGCGCAAGGCGCAAAAACGTTTATCAGCGCATCAGCACTGCCGTTGGATATCGGCATGCCAAAAACACTCGCGACACCGAAAAATGAATTTTCAATTCCTTCCCTTTTAGCCCTTTTCGCGGCGGCATCTGTGGCAAATTTGGAAAGGTCAAAGCCTATGACCGAAAATCCCTCTTTTGCAACTGATACCGAGTAATAACCTTCTCCGCATCCGGCATCAACTACCAAGGCGGCCTTATTACAGTATTTGCCCAGCAGCTCGCATAGCTTGTCTGCTATAGGGCGGTAATGCTCCGTATCCAGAAACGCGCTTCGAGCGCGCACAGCACTTTTGGCATCTCCTCCGTTGCTCTGCCCGGGGGCAGTCAGATTAACGTATCCGGTCGACGCAAAATCATAACAATGTTTTTTTACGCCCTTGCAAAAAATACTTCCTCCGCCACTTTGGTCAACGTCGATCTCCGATTCGCAGATCGGACATCGAAGCGCACCTTTTATAATGTCATTCTTAATAGTATTCACCTTGCAGTCCCTTTCTTTATCAAAGCTTCACTACCTCGGCTAAAAATTCCTCACTGTCAGAGGTCTTTAGCTCAAACCAGAAGGTAGATCCCTTGTTCAGCGTCGTAGTCACTCCGTAGGTCGCATTGTGAAGCTCAAGTATTTCCTTAACAATAGAAAGCCCAAGGCCAGTTCCAACGGTAGCTCTCTTGTGTACTTTATCGACCCGATAATATCTATTCCATATATTCGGCACGTCTTCCTCGGCTATTCCGCTTCCCGTATCGGTTATGCTTATTCTTACAGTATCACCCTCAACAGATTGTCGAACGCAAACGTACTTATCCTCTCCCGTATAGTTTATAGCGTTATTTATAAGATTGTATACAACCTGCAATATCATTCCGCTATCAGCCCTGACGTAAACGTCCTTATCCGCAAAAAACTCTATTTTATAATTATCCTGCTTAGTAAGACGTTCATATCTGTACATCGTTGAGCGGATCATCTCCGTAAGGCAGAAATCTCTCATATCAGCAAGTCTGGTGCCCGCCTGTATCTTAGATAGGTCAAGCATATCGTTTACAAGCTCGGACAAGCGCGTGGTCTCGTCAATTATTACCTGCAGATTTTCAGGCGTATTTTCGTCGGGAATATCCCTCATCATCTCTCCGTATCCGCGTATCATAGTTAGCGGGGTGCGAAGATCGTGTGATATGTTGGAAATAAGCTCCTTCTGGAGATTATCATTTTTTGACAGCTCGTTTGCTGCGAAGTTCAACGTATCGGACAGTTCTTCTATCTCTCGGTATCCTCTGCCTAAAAATTCCGTAGTATACTTTCCCTGCGCAAGACTTCTTGCCGACTCGTTCATATGAACTATAGGCTTTGTAATGAAGGCAGAAAGAAGTGCCGCCAGGGACAGAGCAGATATTATCAGCATGGTACCGACAATCAAAACCTGAGTTTCGACCGTTCTGACCATAGTCTGGCTAGGCTCTATATTGGCTCTTTGAAATATAACGTACTCGTCTGTTCCGTGCGTATGAACAGTGATACACATAGCGCTTATATTCTCAATATTTCCTCCCATAATAGGAAAGTCATCCGGTGTATTAAAATTGTCCTTCAGTATCCTGAACTCAAAATAGCTTTTCGAAAAATTCTTCATAGAAAACACGGCTATATAACAACCTTCGTTAACCTTGGCTCTTTTATAAAGCTCAACGAAATTTCTTTCAAGGAAAGGGCAAGTCGAATCGTGGCCATGTCGTTC
>JAZSJE010000156.1:0-10033 GCA_045534135.1 Eubacteriales bacterium | reverse complement strand
TCAGGTGTCCGCAAGGATGAGGACTGCAGACAGACCAAGACTTTGGAGACGCCCGGCAACGGGGGCCGAAGGGGCAAGCGCGAAAGCGTGAATCTCTCAGGCAAAAGGACAGAGCGGCATATTTTTGTGCGTATAAGTCTGTATTTTTCAAAGCTGCCGTATCGGCGGCTTTATTTTATTTTCATTAGGAGGCTTTATGGAAGCTGTTGAGAATTTTCTTCTCCCTATAGTTTCAGAGATAAACGCTAATCTCTCTAACTATATTCTCCTCTTTCTTCTGGTAGGCGTAGGTATTTTCTTTACCATAAGAACGAGGTTTGTCCAGGTACGTTGCTTTGGAGAAGGCATGAAAAGAGTATTTGGCGGTATATTTGCTAAGAAAGATAAAAGCAAAAAGGGAGGTCTGTCGTCGTTCCAGGCGCTTGCGACCGCAATCGCGGCTCAGGTAGGTACGGGTAATATCGTAAGTGCCCGCGGAGCTATCCTCATAGGCGGCCACGGAGATATTTTCTGGATGTGGGTGATCGCTTTCTTCGGTATGTCTACGATATATGCCGAGGCAGTGCTCGCGCAGAAGACCAGAAAGGTAGATGCTGACGGAAACATACAGGGTGGTCCTGTTTACTACATAAGAGAGGCATTTAAGGGTACCTTTGGAAAAATACTCGCAGGCTTCTTTGCTGTAGCGATCATTCTCGCCCTTGGATTTATGGGCTCTATGGTTCAGTCTAATGCGATCTCCTCCGCTATAAGCACTGCTACCAATGATTTTGTTCCCGTATGGGCAGTAGGACTTGTCCTCGCCGCTATATGCGTAATTATATTCATTGGCGGTATAAAGAGAATAGCTTCTGTTGCTGAAAAGATAGTTCCTATAATGGCAGTAGTTTATATTCTCATAGGTCTTGTTATACTTGCGATCAATTTCACAAAGATCCCCGAAACATTCGGCATGATCTTCAGATACGCGTTTGATACAAGCTCTATTATCGGTGGTACCTTCGGTGCTATTATCGTCGCGATTACGCAGGGCGCAAAGCGCGGACTGTTCTCTAATGAGGCAGGTATGGGTTCAACACCTCACGCGCATGCTCAGGCAAATGTAAAGGATCCTCACGATCAGGGCGTTGTTGCTATGGTAGGCGTATTTATAGATACGTTTGTAGTTCTTACTATAACCGCTTTGGTTGTAATCTCCACATTTTACACAGGCGCGGGTCCCTTAGCTGAAGGCGCTTTCGCAAATAACGGTACGATCAACGAAGTAGTAGCAGGAACGGCTGGTATTGATAAAAACAACCTTATGCAGACGGCGGTGGGATACGTATTCGGAAATGCTGACATAGGAAATATCCTGATTGCTGTTTGCCTTACCTTCTTTGCGTTTACCACTATTATCAGCTGGAACTTCTTCGGTAAGCAGAACTTCCAGTACATGTTCGGTAAGAAGGCAACCGTAGCTTATTCTATAGTTGCCGTTGCGTTCATATTCCTTGGCTCCTGCTTGCAAAATGACCTTGTTTGGGAGCTTACTGACATGTTCAACAACCTGATGGTATTGCCTAACGTAATAGCTCTGGTCGCACTTTCGGGAGTGGTAGTGGCATGCGTCAAGGCCGCCAAGGCGCGCAAGAAAAACAAAGGCGCAAATCAGCTTGACAAGGCTGAATAAATAATTAAATAATAAAAAAGAACTTGGAAAAATTCCAAGTTCTTTTTTATTTCTTTCGTAGAGCAGCTATCTTGTCAGCGTTGGGTGTAACGTACGCCGTCCAGTTTGTGTGATAGATCACAAATCCGGGCTTTGCGCCCGGGACACGCTTTACGTGCTTTGCAAGAGTGTAGTCGACTGCTATATTTGCACCCTCTGCGCCCGAGTAATATGCGGCTATCTCTGCCGCGGTAGTGAAATCAAGATCGGTAGGCTCGCGCCCCTCAGTAACGAGCAGCACATGCGAGCCGTGTGACTGCTTGGCATGAAACCAATAGTCTTGCTTTTCGGCAAGGCGGTGTGT
The DNA here is from genome assembly GCA_045534135.1 of Eubacteriales bacterium. Classification (GTDB taxonomy): domain Bacteria; phylum Bacillota; class Clostridia; order Oscillospirales; family CAG-272; genus HGM12713. The sequence goes on along the minus strand of JAZSJE010000156.1, from coordinate 8,018 downwards.
TATATACTCGTTTTGCAGGTTGTTCTTTCCACACAGCACTCTCATGCCATCGGGTGTTTCAAACTGCATTACAGTAGGATTTTTCTGCTTGTGAGATGCGTTGTAGGACTTCATTCTCGAGGCATAGCCCGAGCGGTAAAGCTCGTCGCGTATCTCTATGAGGTCAGCGGGAGATTCCGCCTTAGTGAGCGCTTCGAATACTGTGTAAATGTATTCAAGCTCGCTCTCTCCGATCGTGATCTGCTTTGCAAGCTCAATGCGCGCGGTTTTTGCTTTGGCGTATTTTTTGTAATAGCGCTGTGCGTTAGCCGCGGGAGTAAGGCGCGAGTCAAGCTCTATTCTGACGGTCGGACAGTTGCCGTTCTCGTCCATGCTTTCATAGTCCTCAAGCTCGGCATAGGCGGCCTTTTTTTGCAGCTTGTAGATGTTTGCGGTGATAAGATCACCGTATTTTCTGAAATTCTCGCCCTCGTCGCATGCCTTCAGCTCGGATCGTTGAAGCTCAAGCTTTTTCTTTATACGCCCTTCGGCATTAGTAAGCAGGCGGAGTATGTCAGAGGCACGCTGATGCACTCTTTGGCGGTTATCTCTTGAGGCAAAGTAGGTATCCAGCAGCCTGCCCGCACTTGAAAAATCGCGTTTTTCATAGCTTCCGTACTGACGCAGAGGCATAAACGAGTATTCTACGCTCTCCTCACCGTTGAGTATAAGGCAGGGCGAGAAGCTCCTGTCACGTATCATTTGAGAAACACGCGAAAATTCCTTATAAATATCCTCGGGAAAGCAATATTCTACGGGAGTGTCAGTATGCGCGGTCGACGCGAAAACTATTTCTCGTGCCACTACGGGAGATAGGCCCATAAAGGTGCTCACGAGGAATTTGTCGCAGGGCTTTTCTTTAGGCGCACTCGCAAAAAGAGAGAAAAATTGCTCTTTTTCTACCGTCAGCGGATTTATCTTATCTCCCTGGGAGGGCAGGGTGTAGGTCACACCGGGAATGAGCTGGCGCACGCTGTCAAAGGAAAAATCGGTCGTGCGCAGAGCCGTTATTATTTTTTTATTTCCGTCAGCAAAAATGAGATTGCTGTACTTGCCCATAAGCTCGGCAATGAGATAGCGCTTACATTCAAAGCCCATTTCATCTCTTGTGTCGAAGCCAAGGAAGGCAACGCGGTCAAAGTCTGCCTGCTCGATCGTAGAGAGCTTTGCGCCCTGGAGATATTTTCTGAGCAGCATGCAGAACATAGGCGGATTTTGCGGATTTTCCTTAGGCGTTTCGGTAAAGCAGATACGGGGATTGTTAGAGCCCGCGTTTATAAGCAGACGCTTTCCTCCCTCAAAGCTTCTCATCTGAAGCAGGATCTCGTCGCGCTCGGGCTGATATACTTTTTCAATTCTTGCGCCCAACGCTGTTTCTCTCAGCTCTGTGAGAGTACAGCAGAGCATTCCTGCGTCAAAAGCCATTTACGAAACCTTTCTATCAGCCGAACATCAGCTTGTTTACGTCAGCAAGAGAATCAAACGTAAAGTCGGGCTTATCCTTTTCCTCTGCCGCGTCGACGTCAGATTGCTGGGTCTCACCCGAAAGCACGAGGACCGAGCAAACACCGAATTTCTTACCAAGAGCTATATCTGTGTAAAGTCTGTCACCGAAGATGCACATCTCACTGTTGGCAAAGCCCGTAGCCTCGCCGATCATTTCGATAGTTTCCTTATAGGGCTTGCCAAAATATGTGGGAGTTTTGCCCGTAGACGCGGTTACGAGAGCTGCGATAGCTCCGCTGTCGGGGATAAAGCCGTCCTCGGTGGGGCAGTTAAAGTCGGGGTGTGTGGAGAGATATTCCGCGCCGTTTCTTATAAGACGGCATGCGATATTGAGCTTTTCATAGGTAAGAGAGGTGTCAAAGCCCGTGATAACTATGTCAGCGCTCTGCGGATTTTCAACTACACCGTTAAGCACGTTGATGCCCTTAGCCTTGTATTCCTCTATAAGCTCGTCGGTTGCTACCATGTATACCGATTTTCCCGCTCTGTATCTGCTCAAAAACTCGAATGTAACGTCACCGGAGGTCATTATCTCGTCGGCGGTAGGCTCGTAGCCAAGACGGGAGAGCTTTTGCAGATAAAAGGGCGAGGTGTGAGATGCGTTGTTGGTGAAGAAAAGAACCTTCTTGCCGTTTTTGCGAAGATTTTTGATAAATTCTATGGCAAAATCGAAGGGAATACCGCCCAGATAGATGGTTCCGTCCATATCAAAGATGAACAGCTTTTTGTCTTTAATTACGTTGGTGTTCATAAAAGTTCCTCCAAAAAATATCTTGAGGATATTATACCATATTATTGATTTTTTTTCAACTGTGTGTTATAATTATTTCGTAGTATGTCCAAAATTTAACTTTTGGGGGTAAAAATGAGAACAGTTATAGGAATAGATATCGGGGGGAGCACCACGAAGATAGTGGGTATTTCTACCGATGACAATGGAAAAAGCAAGCTTATAGAGCCTTTGTTTGTCAGGGCTACCGATGCCGTAACCTCGGTCTACGGAGCTTTTGGCAGATTTACGATGGAAAACGGCATAGGACTCGAGCAGATAGACAGAGTTCTTATGACAGGTGTAGGCTCGTCATTTATAAATAAACCGCTTTATTCGCTCGAATGTGAAAAGGTTTCGGAGTTCCGTTGCGTAGGCAAGGGCGGACTCTATCTCTCTGGAATTGATGAGGCCATCGTGGACAGCATGGGCACGGGTACCGCGCTTATGCACGCAAAACGAGAGGGCGGAAGGATAATCAGCGATTATCTCGGTGGTACGGGAGTAGGCGGCGGAACGCTTATAGGGCTGTCCAGAAAAATGCTTGGAGTGGATAATATAGAGCATTTCGAGCAGCTGTGCGACGGTGGGGATCTCTCGAACATCGACCTTCGTATAAAGGATATGTCAAGCGACCACACCTTCCAGATAAACGACGAGATAACCGCGTCCAACTTCGGTAAGCTCTCAGATCTTGCGACACCTAACGATATTGCGCTCGGCATAGCAAACATGGTGGGCGAAACGATAGCGATGCTTTCGGTATTTGCTGCAAGAAGCTTTGGTATAAGAAACGTAGTGCTTACGGGTAACCTTACGGCTATAAAGGCAGTTGCTGACGTCTTTGAGGGACTTGAAAGCATGTTTGACATTAAGTTTATAATTCCCGAGCAATCGCAGTTCGCGACGGTTATAGGCGCGGCGCTTTGCGACGGAGATAGCGACAAATAATAAAAAGGAGATAAAGAAAATGATAGAATTTGAGTGCAGCTGTGATATGAAAAAGCACAGAGCTCCTCTTGAGGGCTGTGAGATATCCTCGGGGGCGATCTACAAGATCCCCGAGATACTTAAGGATTACAACAGAATATACGTTGTTGCCGACGAGAGGACCTACAGAGTTGCGGGAGAGAAGGTAGAACAGATTCTCCGCGACGCGGGTAAATATCTGCGCACCTGTGTGCTTAAGGGAGAGGTCATTCTTCCTGACGTAAACACGCTTGGAACAATAATCCTTAATGCTAACGATCCCACGGCAAAGTCCAATATATTCGAGTATTCACCTCTGCCCGATTTCATTCTCGCGGTAGGCTCGGGCACGGTTAACGATTCCTGCCGTCTTGCTTCCTACCGCCTTGGACTTCCTTACGGTATCGTGGGAACAGCGCCCTCAATGGACGGATATGCGTCCGCGGGTACTCCCTTCCTCTTTAACGGCTCTAAGGCTACAGTGCAGGGAACGACACCTAAGTATATAATCGCGGACCTTGACATTATGAAGGACGCTCCGTATGACATGATGCTTGCGGGCATCGGTGATATGTTCGGTAAGTATACGGGTATGCTTGACTGGGAGCTTGCCAGAGATTACACCGGCGAGTATTTCTGCGACAAGATAGGCAAGGACGTTATAGACGCTACCAACAAGTGCCTTGAGAACGGATATAAGATAGCAGATCGCGACAAGGAATGCGTAAAGGCAGTAATGGAGGGCTTCCTCGTTACAGGTCTTGGTATGGCTTATACGGGCAACTCACGTCCCGCGTCGGGCTCTGAGCATATCGTAGCTCACGCATGGGAGCTTTACGATATTGAGCACGGAAATCATCCTCATCTTCACGGACTTGAGGTGTGCGAGGCAACAAGACTTATTGCCATCATGTACAAGATGCTTCTTGAGGAAACCGAGGATGCTCACCTTAAGGAGCTTATAGAGAAGTATATGCCTTATTTTGACGCGGTTGAAGAATTTTGCGTAAAGATGCAGGTCCCCCCCACGGTCACCGACAGACAGATCATTGTTGACGGTATCAAGAGGGCGCTTATCATGCGTGACAGATACACGATTCTTTTCTATCTGCGCGATTGCGGAAAGTTTGATGAGTACGCAGAAAAGGCGGCTGATAAGCTGGTAGCACTTTATAAATAAGGAGCTTTTTATGAGATTAACGCTTAATATCAGGGCAGTAAGAGATCTCTACGGTGAGGAAAAATGCGCAAAGTACGTTAAAGCCGCGGGCTTTGATGCTGCTGACTACTGCCTTTGTAATATGGCTGATCCTAACCATGTCTTCAATACCGACAGATTTGAGGATGAGGCGAAGCGCATAAGAGCCATCTACGAGGGAGAGGGGCTACAGATAGTTCAGACCCACACTCCGTTCTGGTTTGATAAATGGGATGACGAGGAGCATTTCAACGGCTTTATCATGGACACCATGAAGCGCTCGATCGCAGTGTCCGCACTGCTTGGTGCCGACGTTGCCGTTGTGCATCCCGTGCATTGGATGAGATATGCAGGGCATGCTGAGGAGATATATCAGATAAATCTCAAATATTATAACGAGCTTATTCCCGTAGCAAAGCAATACGGAATAAAGATCGCGATCGAGAATATGTTCCAGATGGATGAGAGAAGATGGATACATATTCATGACACCTGCTCCACTATTGATGAGTTTTTGCGCTATGTTGACTCGTTTGACAGGGAATATATCGTCGCTTGTCTTGATATCGGACACGCGGGGCTTCCCTCGGGCGGAGTTGCCGAGCCTTGGGATTTCGTGAGAGCACTCGGACATGACAGGCTGAAATCACTTCACGTTCACGATAACGATTACAGAGGTGATGCTCACCAGCTTCCCTTTATGGGCAAGATAAACTGGAACGAGGTAACAAAGGCGCTTGGAGAGATAGACTATGACGGGGATTTCACCTACGAGGTCAGCTCCAAGTGGATAACCGACCGCCTGAAGCACGTCGGAGAGGATTTTGCGGTAGGTGAGCTGGCGTATATGGCTAGCGTAGGTAGACATCTTATGCACAAGATAGAAGCAAACAGACAGGAAAAGGGTAATTGATATGAGATTAACACTTAATATAGGTGGAGCTGTAAAGCTTTACGGCGACGAGAAGGCAGCTCAGCTTGCAAAGGAAGCGGGCTTTGAGGCGGTAGACTACGATCTTACTGTAATGGAAAAGGGCACGGGCGACGTGTGGCACAGTGATAGCTACCGTGAGGAAGCAAAGAGAATAAGAGAGATATACGAAAAGGCGGGAGTGCCGATAGTTCAGACACATACCCCCTTCCGCTTTACAAATTGGAGCGACGAGGAAAATTTTGAGGGCTTTATTATGCCCACAATGAAGCTCTCGGTTGAGGTTTCCGCACTGCTTGGAGCAAAGGTAGCGGTGGTTCACCCCTTGCACTTTATGAAGTATGAGGGTAACGAGGAAGAAATATTCGAGATGAATATGAAATACTACCGTGAGCTTATTCCCGTGGCCGAAAAATTTGATATCAAGGTAGCGGTCGAAAATATGTTCCAGTGGGACGATTTTCGCGGACTTCCTGCTCACGATACCTGCTCAAAAATAGACGAATTTATTCGCTACGTGGATACCCTTAACAATGACCACATCATCGCTTGCCTTGACGTCGGTCACGTTGGACTTCCCAGACCTGACGGAATGGAGTCCTGGGATTTCGTACGCGCGCTCGGACACGACAGACTTAAATCTCTGCATATTCACGATAACGACTATAGGAACGATCAGCACATTCTGCCCTATATGGGACGGATAGATTGGGATAAGGTCACCGAGGCACTCGGCGAGATAGACTATGACGGTGACTTTACCTATGAGGTAGGTATTCTGAACAGACTTAAGCGTGTAGGCGAGGATTTTGCGCCCGGAGAGCTTAAGTATATGGCTGAGGTTGGCAAGCACCTTGTTGCAAAGATCGAGAAGAACAGAAAGTAACAAAGAAAAAGCTTGCTGTGACTCACGCATAGATATTTATTGATACAAAAATACGCCCCCGTCATTCGACGGGGGCGTTGCTTTTTAGTATTACGTATTAAGAGCTATTAGCCGAGGAGGCCGAGCCATTCGTCGGTTTCGCGTACCGCGCTGTCGAAGAGCTCCTGCTCATCTATGTAAACACCCTCTATGCTCTTGTTAAGCGCACATGAATCTCTGAAGAGCCATACTGCGTCGTTAAGAAGCGGGCTGTAGATGGTCCAGAATTCGAATTCAAGGTTCTCAAGAAGAACGTTAAGTATTGCAACAGACTTCTGGATGTGGGGATCTTCCTTGGACTCAACTGTTCCGAAGTAGGTAGGAATAACTATATCGTAGAGGTAGTAGAGGTAAACCATCTCGTAGGAAAGCTCGGTGCAGTACTGGAGATATGCACTTACTGCCTTACCCTTGGTGGGAACAGCAGACTCAGAATGGTCAAGTGCTACCATCAAGGTGTAGCTATCCTGGGTAGTTGTGGTGTAGCTACCCTGGGTGTTGTCATACTTGGGGTGAGGAATCAGAGCGAATCTGTCCTTCATGTTACGTATAGCAAGGTTTGTATCCTTGTTTGCGTATATAACGTCAGCCTGGAAGAGTACGTTACCGGATACGAAGTGGTTGTGTCCGCAACCCCCGCCTATTTCACCGCCAACCTCGTCGAAAGCCTTCTGGCCGTTACCCTGGAGGTTGTAGAGGTTGTTGTATTTGGTGATAGCATCCGAAAGCTTCTTGTTACCGATAATGTTATACTCGTGTGTTCCGTCAGCCTTGGTGGTCATGATTTCAAGATCCCATGCGTAGGGAATTACGTCAATGGGGTTGGGAAGACCGGTTCTTCCTCCCTTGAGAACAAGACCGTAGGTGTCGCCGCATACGCCGTCGAGATCAGCGTTCTCGTAGTAGTTTGCTATGTTATAAAGAGTAGCGTACTCCCATTCACCTGCAACCGCTACGTCCTGGATATCATCGGGAGCGTTAGGGATATTTGCCTTTACCTTGTTGTAAAGGTCCTTATTGTGCCAGATGATCATTGCGGAGTCGAACGTGGAAAGGTTCATGTTTCCTGCAACGTAGTAGAGGTGGTCGTTGATGAGAGTGTTTTCGATTATACTCTGGTTCCAGCAACGGAGGCTGAAGTCAAAGTAGGGGAAGGTATCCTCGTCCATGAGGTTTGCGGTATAGTCGCGGATCGCGGTCTGGGGAGCAACGTAAGCGAAGTGTGCGACGATATCGTAAACGTGCAGACCTGCTCCCGCGTCGGCGAGAATAGCATCAATAAACCATGCTGCCATGTCGTCGTATTTTGCGGGTGCCTGAGCTCTGGTTATCTGGACTTCGATTCCAAGATCGGATTCAAGCTTTCCGTTTCTGCGGAAGATAGCCATATCAAGGTCTTCGGTCTCAGCAAGCTCCTCAAGACCGAATTCTCTTATGTATTTGTCGTCGTTGCGGGCAAGAACGTTTAGAGTCTCACCGTCAACGTCGGCAGCAACCTCGGTCCAGTCAAAGCTTTCCTCAAGCACGGGTTCTCCATAGGTGTTGGTCTCGGTGGGCTTTTCTCCCTTGGGTTTGGTGGTAGCGTTGGTTTGATCAGCATTGCCACCACATGCCGCAAGAGCAAGACCTATGAAACAAAGTGCCAAAATGAGTGCAAGTACTTTTTTCATAAATATTCTCC
>JAZSJE010000009.1:0-11380 GCA_045534135.1 Eubacteriales bacterium | reverse complement strand
AATGCCCACCGCTTTTACTATCCCTACATATCAAAAACTGATACGCAGTAAGCAAAAAAAACGACACGAAAAGTTATCAAATTAATGCCGGATAATCCCGAATAATCTCTGGACTTATGGAATCTTTTGTGGTATGTTGTAGTTGCTTAGGCGACAGCATGGTGATACACAAAAAAGAAAAAGCCTTGGAACATAATGCTCCAAGGCTCTGGCGGAGGGAGTGGGATTCGAACCCACGTGGGCGTGAGCCCAAACGGTTTTCAAGACCGCCTCGTTATGACCGCTTCGATATCCCTCCGTGTGTATGCTTAAGCTAAACAGCTCAACATTCAATATTAAGTTTCTCGGTGATGTCATCTCGAGAAATCTCCGAAAAGCGTGCCGTTATCATCGGCACGGTCTATATTCTAACACACAATCTGAATTTTGTCAAGGACTTTAATTTAAAAAAGAGCATTTTTCGGGCGAAAAATGCTCTTTTGCTTTTTGAATTATCAAAAAACGTAGCTTCTTACATCGACTTGTAGCTTTTTTAGATAATTATATTTGCGGGTGCAGGGTGTTTTCCGTTTTTTTCGCGAGCTTCGTTTTCCCGCATCTTATTTGATCTTCTGCTGCATCCTCCAGAATTTCATCATAGCTCTTTGTGGAAGTAGCTTTGAGAGCAGATGGATAAGCTTTACGTAAAAGCCATACGAGGACATATCCTTTCCACGTTTGGTATCCTTCAGCGCCTTTTTCGCGACACGCGCGGGATCCTTCATGCCAAAGAAGCATCTGACCTCGTTTTCTGAGCCTGTGTGGGCTCTGTCGTAAAGATTTGTAGTCATCCATCCGGGACATACCGCGGTTGCCGAGATGCCCTTTTTCTTCAGTTCAACGTTGAGAGCGCGGGTATAGCTTCTGATGAATACCTTTGTTGACGCGTAAACGTTGAGATAGGGAAGCGGAAAATAGGATGACAGCGACGAAACGTTTATAATTCGGCTGCCCTTTTCCATAAAGGGAACGCACTTAAGGCAGAGCGCTACCACAGCGCTTACGTTGAGATCTATCATATTGAGTGATTGCTCAATGCCGATCTCCTCAGAGGATCCGAATTTTGCAAAGCCCGCGTTGTTTACAAGGTATGATATGCGCACGGGCTCTGCCCTCAGCATCTCCTCAAGGGCATCAAAGCTCTTTCTCTCAGACATATCCAAGGATATCGGCTTTATTTTTTCTCCAAGCTCGTTTTTCAATGCTTCAAGCCTATCCTTATTACGCGCTATCGCCCATATCTCGTCAAGACCGTTTTCTTTTGCGAGCAGGGCGGTCAGCTCTTTTCCAAAGCCGCCGTTAGCTCCCGTTACTATTGCAATGTTTTTCATTTGTTAACTCCGTTTTCAGTAGGTGATATACTTTTCTTTCTTTGCGACTACCTGAGAGATGCGGTTGTAGTCGTTGGTAAGTATCACGTCTATGCCCATATCGAGAAATCTTTCGGTTTCTTTGGGGTCGTCAGACCAGAAAACATTGCATATTATGCCGTTTTCGTGAGCCTTGTCTATCATATCCTGATTGAAATATGGCTTGAAGAGCTGAAGCTTCGTGCAGCCGTATTTTTTTGCTCTGTCAACTATCTCCCACGCGCCGTCGCCCGCACCGCAGCAACGGGGAATATGGGGATACTCTTTTTGCAATCTTTCGAGAAGAGCATCGTTACCTGACACAAAGTATACGTATTTTTCACAGTCGTATTTTTTTATAAGAGCAACTACCTTATCGAGATATTCGTGCTTCTCGCCTTCTGTTTTAAGGTGTATATTCATAACGCAGTGGCAGGAGAATTTAGCGAGAATTTCCTCAAAGGTGGGGATCTTCATACCCTTGAACTGCGCTGCGTGCTTTATTCCGAAATCAAGCTCACGAAGCTCGGCAAGAGTGTATTCCCAAACGTAGCCCGTACCGTTTGACACGCGGTCGAGCGTGGGGTCGTGGATAGATACTACCTCTCCGTCTTTTGTGAACCAAAGATCAAATTCTATCTCTTCGGCACCCATAGCGACAGCCGCGCCGAATGCGGGGAGGCTGTTTTCGGGGGCTATCGTATTAAAGCCTCTGTGGGCGCAGGTGCGGGGATATTTCATTATATCATCGTGGCGAACGACAGCACTTCCTGCCGGGCGGTATTTCCAAGGTCTGCGTCCTTTTTCGATATACTCGTAATGGGCAGACGGGGGATTGCCGAAGCCTGCTGGCTTATAGTATTTTTTGTGGGGATCGATGTCAACCGTTGCTATACCTATTTTACTGTAAAGGTGAGCGAGAATTTCTCCCGTGGGAGCAACCACCATAGATGCTCCGCCGATATCCGAGCTTTCGTCCATAGATACTGATGAGCGGATAACGTAAGAATTAGTGTTATAAGCGAGGTTTTGCGACATGATCTCAAGCGCTCTGTGCGTGTCGCTTCGCTGGTGTGAGCAACCGATGACCACATCTATATTCTGTCTTGCCATATTGGCAAATTCTTCGTAGAAATAAAAGTCGTAGCAGGTGAGAAAGCCGAAGCGTATGCCCTCGATCTCAATTACGGTAGGCTCTGAAAATTCAAAGCTGTAGTCGCTGTCAAGGCGGCTCTTTGTTACCTCTCCGGGGGTTAGGTGCTGCTTAAAATACTTGCCTGCTATATTTCCCTCTCTATCGAATGCATAGGTAGTGTTGCGTACTCCGCTTTCCTCTTGCGAGCGTGCGTTTACGAAAACGATAGCGTTGCAACGCTTTGCGGTTTGCGCCGCTTTATCAAGAATAAGCTTATTGAATTTTGCGCTTGCCATATCTCCGTTTTCCTTTGTGCCGGCAAGACAGGGAATATCGCACGCCTCGGGCAGAACGATAAGATCCATGCTTTCGTCACACATATCTATGAGCTTTATTTGCTCATCAAAATAATAGTCAATTTTGGAAAAATCGGTCGAATAAGCGGGCTGAATAATACATACTTTCATAGAGATCATCCCCTTGTTTTTAATACGATTTTATTATATCACCCAATTCTTTGCTTGTCAAGTTTTAAGAAAAAAGACCGATCGCCACCAAGGTATGCGATCGGTCTTTTTTAAATTATTTTTTCAGAAGCTCAGATTTTTTTGCTTCAAATTCTTCTTTGGTAATAGCGCCCTTGTCGTACAGATCCTTGTATTTAGCTATTGCGGCTACTATTTCATCATCATTCTCGGGGGTCTTTTCGGGCTCCTCTATAACCTCGACGGGATATTTTGCTGCGCAAAGGGGAGCGTGCTTGCCCTCAAGAGCACCCTTGTAGTGAAAATAGAATATAGTTGCCACGATAAAGAGAATTACGCAGATAATCGCGGGTATGTACATATATGTGGTAACTGACGTAAGTTCTTCTTCAATTCCGCCTTTAAATTCTAAAATCTTGTTTGCACCGAACATAGTCAAAAAAGCAGATGTAGCACACAATAAGCTGGGGAAAATTTTAATCTGAGCTTTCATCAGTCTTACAGGATTTGGCACTTTATTGCGGCGCATAACGTTTATCGGGAAAATTATTATGCTAAGCAAGGGGAAAATAAAGCAAAATATTGAAGCTATTCTTATAGTAGTTGACACGTCCATGCTTTCTGTATATGAAGCATGAACGACGCGATGAGAGAGGACTGCATCAAACTTTTCGGGATTTGTAAACCCGTCGATAAAGTAGATGTCTAACGGCTCCTCATCCAATTCCGTACCAATGGATACAGCGGGAAAGAAAAGACAGGAGAGGCTTGCGCAGATTGCCAAAATCGCCAAAATGATAAAGACCGTTACGTAAGGCTTGCTTGAAATTTTTAATTTACTCATATTTCCTCCGAATAATAAAAAGTTTATAAAATGTCTTTTTATGTCAAAAAAACATCTTGATCGAATTATATCACAAATTTTTAGCGTTGTCAACCTAAAAGAGTTAACTGTTTTAACTCAAAAAAGTTAAAATAAATCTAATAACATTTTAGGAGGGCGCATGAATATCGGAGAGGCTACACGCTTGAGAATAAAAGAGCTTTGCGCTCAAAAGGGAATAACCCTTAATAAGCTTTCAACCATATGCGGTATTACCCAATCTACTCTTAACAATATCATAAGCGGCAGAAACAGCGGTACTACGGTATCTACTGTAAAAAAGATATGCGACGGACTTGAAATATCTATTGTGGAGTTTTTTGATTGCGAGCTATTTTCGGACTTAGAGCAGGAAATAAAATAAGGGGTAAGGCGGAGCAAAAATTTTTGTTCCGTCCTGTTTTTTATCCGAAATGCTCATTGACAAAACAGTAAGGCTATGATAAAATTCAATCATCAGGATAAGAGGAGGTCATAACATGAAAAACGGAACTATATGGCAGGATACCTGCGGCAACGACATACAGGCTCACGGCGGATGCATAATCAAGCACGGGGATACTTTTTATTGGTACGGTGAGAACAAGGGCGCGGATAATTGCGCGGGCACGAGCAGAGTTGACGTTATAGGAGTTTCCTGTTATTCGTCAAGCGATCTTCTTAATTGGAAATACGAGGGGCTTGTTTTTGAGAGCAACAAGGACGACCCGGAAAGCTATATACATACATCAAAGGTTATGGAGCGTCCTAAGGTAATATACAGCGAAAAGACGGGAAAATTTGTGCTGTGGATGCATATAGACAGCGCGGATTACACCTACGCGGGTGTCGGAATTGCTCTGTCGGATACACCCACGGGTCCCTTTGAGCTCAAAAAGATTACCGTGCCCAACCGTCAGGATTCCAGAGATATGACGATATACAAGGATGTCGACGGAACGGCTTATCTCGTGCATTCCAAGGACTGGAACAAAACACTCAATATAGCAAGACTTAACGGGGATTATGACGATCTTGACGGCTTTTACGTGTCTGTTTTAGCTGAGCAGGAGAGGGAAGCACCCGCGCTGTTCTTCCATGACGGAATGTATTATATGATCACGTCGGGCTGTACGGGGTGGAATCCTAATGCCGCGCTCTACGCGAGGTGTCCTCAGCTTCTCGGAAAATGGAAGCTTATAGATAATCCCTGCGAGGGTGAAAACTCAAGGATCACATTTTTCGGACAGAGTAGCTATATTTTTGAGGTAGACGGAAAATTCTACCTCATGCTCGATCACTGGATCCCTCACGATCTTAAAAAGTCGGGATACAGTATTCTTCCAATAGAGATAGACGACAAGAACGATATTACTGTAAAGTGGCAAGATGAATGGCTTGGAATATAAAAAAGCGGGTATTTACCCGCTTTTTTTGCAAAAACAGATTATAGAATGTGAGTCCTTCGGTATTTGAGCGGTGAGGTGCCATAGCTTTTTTTGAATTTCTCGCAAAAGTAGTTGCTGTCGTTAAAGCCGCAGGCATAGGCTATCTCCGATATGGGCATGGATGGGTCGTTTATCAAAAGCTCCTCAGCGCTTTTTAGGCGAACTAAGGTCAGATACTCGCAAAATCCAAAGCCCGTTTCCTTTTTGAACATTCTTGAGAGATGCTCCGCGCTTACCGATATTTCCTTTGCTATCCTTGCAAGCCTTACGTCGTGCCTAAAATTCTTTCTTACGTATTCTATTGCGGCGCTGACGTATTCGTTACCCTCGGATACCGACGAGCAGGTATTTTCATTTCTCGCTAGAAGAAAGAACAAAAGCTCGACCTTTGCCGCAATGACACCGTTAGAAAAGTCATCAGAGAGAGAGGATTCCTTTTCTATATCGTCGAATATCTTTTTTATTTCACAGGAGATGCTCTCGTTTCTGTAAAGATAGAGCATAGACGAAAGCTTTTGAGCAACAGACGAGGGAATGACCGAGCGTGAGCAGTAAAGGAGCTTTCGGCTGTGTATTCCGTCACGATATGCGGTGTGGTGTATGACTCCCTCGGGCACGAGAATAAGATCGCCCTGCTTTACGTCATAGCTTTTATTATCAATAAAATAGCGGCACTCACCGTCCTCAAGATAATATATCTCGAACGCGTCATGATAGTGTCTGTGCCCGACTATGGGCTTCGCGTTTATATCGCTTTCAAAGCGAAAGTATTTTTCGGGATATTTTTGAGCCAAGGACAGTCACCTCCGCAAGCTTTTTATAAAGTATAGCATATTATATCAAAAAAATCAAGAAAATATATTAAATCCATCAAATATGTTAAGGAAATCTGTGTTATTTTGATTTATAATTGTATTATAAAGCTCACATATCTATAAGGAGGCAGAAAAATGAAGCGTATAGATAACAGGATAGAGGATATCAAAATAGCGTACGTCGGCGGAGGCTCCCGTGGCTGGGCGTGGGGACTTATGAGTGATCTTGCGTCGGCACCCGATATAAGCGGTACTGTCGCGCTTTACGATATCGACCTTGAGGCAGCAAAGCACAACGAGATCATCGGTAATATGTATAAGGACGTCGAGGGGGCGGTATCAAGCTGGGATTACGTGGCGACAAGGACGCTCGGCGAGGCACTTGACGGTGCGGATTTCGTTGTTATATCCATACTCCCGGGTACTTTTGACGAGATGGCGAGTGACGTGCATACTCCCGAGAAGTACGGCATATATCAGTCGGTTGGCGACACAAGCGGTCCCGGCGGTATAGTGAGAGCGCTTCGCACTCTGCCTATGATAGAGGTCATAGCCAACGGTATAAAGGAGCATTGTCCCGATGCGTACGTTATAAACTATACTAACCCTATGACTATGATAACCCGCACTCTTTACAGAGTTTTTCCGAAGATAAAGGCATTCGGCTGCTGTCACGAGGTTTTCGGCACTCAGAGATTGCTGTGCGCCATGCTTGATGATTCGCTGGGCATAAAGGGAGTTAAGAGGGAGGATATAAAGGTAAACGTCACGGGTGTCAATCACTTTACATGGTTGACCTCTGCGCACTATAAGAATATAGATCTTTTCCCGATCTATGCTGAGTTTGCCGAGAAATACGCTGAGAGCGGTTTTCTTAAGGGTAAGGACGATAACTGGATGAACAACGTTTTTGACTGCTGTCAGAAGGTAAAGTTTGACCTTTTCCGCCGTTACGGATATATCGCGGCGGCAGGGGACAGACACCTGGCTGAGTTCTGCGAGGGCAAGTGGTACCTTTCCTCTCCCGAGGCTGTAAAGAGCTGGGGATTTGGACTTACACCTGTTTCGTGGCGTAAGGAGGATCTTGCAAGACGTCTTGAGGCAAGTCGCAGAAAGAGAAGCGGTGAGGAAAAGATAAAGCTCGGTCTGACGGGCGAGGACGGAGTAAACCAGATAAGAGCTCTGCTCGGACTTCACACCATGGTAACTAACGTAAATCTTCCAAACGAAGGACAGATATCCAATCTTCCGCTTGGAGCTGTGGTAGAAACCAACGCCGTATTCAGTGCGGACGGAGTAAAGCCCGTTATGGCAGGTCCTGTACCGAAGGAGATATACGGACTTATCTCCAGAATAGTTGCTTCTCAGGAGGTCGTAGTTGAGGCGGCGCTGACTCGCGACGTAGAACTTGCGTTTACGGCGTTCATCAACGATCCTCTCGTAACAATAGGATTTGACGACGCGAGAAAGCTTTATTTTGAGATGCTTGAAAATACGAAGGAATACCTTAAGGAATATAATATCTGACGTAAAAAAGCCTTCCCAAGCGGGAAGCCTTTTTTATCGTATCACGAAAATCTCTTAACTGAGAATAAGTTGCTTATAAAAATAAATTTTTCTCTTGAAAAATAAATAATGATATGGTATAATACAGATGTCACATCATCTTAATAACAAGAGTAACCTACATGGGGGTACTATACCCTTTTTTCAGTCATACTATATTTCGGTAGAAATACGGTATCGCAATAATCGGCTGAAAAGTAGGTTATAGATGGTGTGACAACTACGCGAGAGGTATTCTACGGTGTCATCTCGCAAGGGGTGGCACCTTATTTTTTTATGGAAGAAAAGATATGTTCCTTTTTCGGGCACCGTAATATTGACGTAACGGAAAATTTATATGCAACGACTAAAGCCGCTATTATGGAAGCGGTGAGTAATGGCTGTTGCGTTTTTTATTTTGGAGGATACGGAGATTTTGACACTTTTTGTTATAATATAGTCACCGAGATCAAAGAGAGCACAGGGCTTGATATCAAGCGTATATACTGTGTTTCGCAGGAGAGATATCTGCGAAAGCTTCCCAAAAATATCAAAGCTCAGGACTATGAAGGTATTGAATACCTTATGCCGTCATTTGATGGATGGTATAAAAGCATTTATTTTCGCAACTGCGCTATGATAGATGCAAGTAACGTAATAATATTTTATGCCGAGGAAAGAGAAAACAGCGGAGCGTATAAGGCATATAAATATGCCAGAAGAAAAAAGGATAAGCTTACCGTAAATTTATGGAACAAGTAAAAGAGCAAGATTAAGACATCTTGCTCTTTGCTTTTATTCAATTATAAGTATCAACGGATCGAATATTCCGACTGTAAGGTCAAGCGTGTAGCTCTCACCCTCTTTTGTGAAATCAACGCTTTCATAGCTTCCGTCGGCACAAATGCGCTTAATGCTCTTAACGTCCTTGTGTATAACGAGCGGAAAGTCGGGTAGCATGTCGAGTGTCATGTTGAGGATAGCGCAGAGCATTCTGCCGTCACTCATCTCTGCCGCCTTCATAAGCACCTCCGCGTCCTCGGGATAGTATACGGGGAGAGCGTCAAGGTCGGTGAGTATCTGTATGAGCTGATCTTTTCTCGCCTCGGTAAGGAATCCGAACGCGTGAACTATGTCATATTCAAAGGTGGATTCGCCCCCGAATACCACTGCCGTACCGCCAAGCTCATTCTTATAGGAAGTAACCGCGGGGAAGAGAATGTCGGTATATTTTCCGTCACGCAGATGGTAAACGTTTGAATATACCTTTACGCTATCCGAAAGGCGAGTGATCTCGCGAACGTTCTGCTGAGCCGAGCTCTGTCCCGCGGGATAATATATCTCACCGCTGGCATTGGGCTCGCTCGCTTCTCTGCGACGCAGTGAAACACCAAGATATTTTCCAAATCCGCGAGCTATAAATCTTTCTGCCGCAACCGCGTCGAGAACTATGCCGCCGCTAAGCATTCCGAGCAGCTCGTCATCGGTAAAATCTCTATCTCTCGTTCCGTCGAAGAAGCATACTCCCTTTCCGCTGTTTGAAAAGTGAATGGGAAGTCCGAAGCGGTCGAGCACGTGAGCGCACCAGCCGTCGTTCTTTGAAAGCTCAGTCTCACCCACAAGGAGAGGGTAGAAGGGACGGGGAGAAACGGGGATCTTACAGCCAAGCCAGGTAAGTCCGTCGTTAAGTGTTGAAAGCTCGTTGTAAAATCCGCTGTATTCTGCAAGCTTCTTTCTGTAAGCAACACCGCTCCTGGGCTCGAATATACCTCTTGTTATCCAGTGCTTAGCACCCTTTGCGCCCTCAAGAATAGTGAATGTGAACTGAGAGTGCAAACGGGAGGCGGGGGTGGAATATCTGTTCTGAGGGCAGGTGTCGGTCTCTGCGAGAAGCACGTCAGGCTTGCCGCGCAGAGTAGAGATCTCGGTTGCCGCTCTGTGAATTGCGTGAATGAAATTTCTGGGGTCCGCCTTGCAGTAGTTTCCGTTGTGCAGACGGAGAACTATTGGGTTGCCCTTGCCCGCAAGTATAGATGCTATTTCGTACGCGCCCTCGGTGCCGTCGCCGCATGCGCAGAAGGAGCCGGGGAGCGAGGGGTCTACAGAGTCGATTCCCGCCCTCATTTCCTTTGAGCACTCAACAAGAGAGTCTATCTGTGTTTTTACGAAGATCTCTCTGTAGCGTGCGGATCTTTCATCGCCCCTTTTGAATGCCTCTATAAGCTGCTCACGGGTGAAATTCTCACCGCTCAGACGATTGAATTCTGCCATATGCAAGGGGCACGCGCAAGCGAGCGTTGGACGGTCACCCATAAGGCGGAAATCGTCGTCAAACATCATGTGGTCGGGAGCTTCACGTGCTATGGTTGCCGCAGCCTCGCGAATATATTTTCTGAAGCCCTTGTCATAGGGACAGCAGATAGCAAGCTCCTCTCCGTTTGAAAGGGCGGTATATTTCTGGAACGCGGACTCCTGATTGAGCTTCCAGCCGTGACCGATCGATGCCTGAATAAGCACGCCTGAGGGAAGACCCATTGAATCGAGCTTTTGCTTGTATTTTCGGTAGATCTCGCAAAGGAGCGATGCCTTGTCAATGGCGGGGTCACCCTCGGGAGTAAGCGTCATAGCGAAAAGAGGCATTGTGGATATGCCGTTTTCTATCTGGAATTTGATATCCTCGCAGTATTCGTCGATGTGTGCCGCGTCAAGACGCATGATTGAATAATTGAGCATGATAGACTCCTTTATTTTCTATAATATTTATCAGAATTTTTTAAATAGGTTATGCAATCGGTGACCCAGTCGGTCTGTAGAATATCGTATTTCTTGTCTGCAAGCCAGCCCCAGCCGTTTTCGGGATCTCCCAAAAGGGAAATATGGTCGTCATGGCCGCCGACTAACGGACGGTCAAGACTGAAAAGTATGGGATTTACCCAAAGAACCTTTTTATTCTTGTGCATCATTTCTATGTAGGCGTCGTCGGTTACAGGCGCGCTGTCGGTTGCGAATACGACCTCGCTGCCCACATAGTTTATCTTTCTGCCCTTGCATATTTCAAGTGCGTTATCGGTTTCGTATGACACCGCAAGAAATGGAATATCGGGAGCAAGCTCCTCGGTAGCATCGTATATCCAAGTGTTTTTAACTTCGCCCTTGAGGATTATTTGCTCCTCGATACCGTGACGTCGTATGACGCTTACAAGCTCGGGGAAGCAGGAGTATGCCTTGTCGGTATTGATATAGCAGCGTCCCTTAAAGGCTTCGAAAATATCATCAAGCGTGGGTATTGGGAGAGCTGAGGCTTCGTTGCGCAGGGCATCTATTTCTGCGTTTGTCATTTTTGTGATGTCGCAGTCATGGCCGAGCATCCGCTTCTCGGTTCCCGGGTGAAAAACGTAAAGCTTTCCCTCTGTCGAGCGTGCTACATCAAGTTCGATTACATCAGCTCCTGCTTTGACGGCTGCTTCGAATCCAAGAAGGGAGTTGAACGTAATTATACCCGCGTTATATCCACCGTGGGCGGTGATGAGGACGTGCTTTCGTGAAAGTTCAAAAAGAGATTCCATCCTTCTACCTCTATGAGTTTATAATTTTACTAAGCTCGGGGAATTTACAGAGCTCGTCGGAAAGATCATCAATATTTTTCAGTATTACAGCATTAAAGCCGACTGCCTTGGCGGCTTCTGCGTTTATCGGTGTGTC
>JAZSJE010000190.1:0-2055 GCA_045534135.1 Eubacteriales bacterium | reverse complement strand
TTGCCGCATACGCCTGCCTTGCGGGAACTACGTAATTTGAGTATTCCTCAGTTACCTTGCCGTTCTCGTCAGTCATCTCTATAGCAACGAACTGCTCCTTAGTAAAGCGCTCCGAGAGCTTGTACTCTCCGCCCTCGTCGGGGTCCTTTACGGTCAGGTCAGCGTCATACAGTATGACCTGTCCTTTCTCCTCGCCGTGAGCTCCCTCATCTATCTTTTTAAGCTGAGCGGTATCTGCTATGCTCATGGAAAGAAATGCTACACACGCGATAACAGTACCGATCATGATAAACGGTGTTCTGCGTCCGTGCTTGCTCTTACAACGGTCAGAGAGCGTGCCGAACAGAGGGAGCATAAACAGCGCGAGAATGTTGTCAAGTGCCATAACAGCACCAGATACAGCCTGCGGAAGTCCGAATTTGTCCGTAAGTATCTTGGGTATCAGAGTGTCATATGCCTGCCAGAATGCGCTTATGAGAAAGAACGCAAAGCCGACGAGCACTGTTCTTTTATAATTGAGCTTCATAAAATACCTCTTTGCGGATGAATATTTTTTACCATTATAATTATAACACATGACGCATGCTTTGTCAATGTAAAACCTTGAGTGTGTTTTGCAATTTGACAAGCCTTTATATATTATTTTCAGACAGATGCTTTTTTATTACCCGATATTTTCTTAAAAGATCATCAAGCTATATGGCTTCAACCATGTCCATGCTGAGATACCCCCACCGTCGAGTGATGTATGAGCGGTAAGAACGAACGTCACACGAGCTTCGGTGCGGCACGTTGCCGCTTTTTCAAAAAAGGTGTGAAGTTTTTTGGCTCACCTTTTTAAAGGTATAAAATTTTTACCATTCAATAGCGGCTAAGGTAAAGGGCGGAATGTGGTCGATAATGACAGTATAGGGGTCTGTGAGTCTGCCAGTACAATTTATAAAGGATATATTTTGCGCGGGAGTGTCAAGCTTAACGGTCGCACTGTAGATAGCATCGGGCGAGCAATTAATATATGCCGCCGCTGACGAATGCTCATCGCGCTTGGCGATACAGTAAAGATGAGGATGCCGCTCACAACGCACGGGCAAAGGCTTGCCCGACAGCCACTCGACAGCATTCGCTATCTGAATGCCACGGCAATATGACCAATACAGAGAGGAATCGTTCTTCTGATCCTCGGCATCAAAGGCGTAAACAAGAAAACGCTGACCGCTCGTGTTCTCGTAAAGATACGACAGAGGCGACATATCGACAGAAAACTGCTCAAGCGACCGTACACTGCTCAGCACACGCGCGCCGTCACGTACCTTGATACGGCAGATAACAGAGGTCTCACGAAGCTCGCTGTCAACGCCGATACCGTCCTCAAAATGCTCTATCCATTCTCCTGATACCTTCTCGCAGGATAAAAGACCCGTGTCTATACCTCCGCGCTCAAGTATCATTGCCGCCTTTGCGTCAAGGATAAGTCCGTTTTCAAACGCATCGGCGGAAAGATATCTTGCGTTCTCGCCAAATGCTATTCCGCATATTCCCTGCCCCTCATAGACCGTAGGAATGGCATTTGAGGAAAGCAGCTTTTGCGCATTTGAAAATGCCATCTGCATCATAATATTCTTTTCCGTAGCATGAAGCTCCGAGGCACTCTCACCCTTGAAAGCAGAGGGCAGCTCGGCATTCTCAAGCTTTCGCATAGCCTCGTATACACGTATCCCGACAGCTTCCTTACCGTTAAACGCACGCGCTATGTCGGCATGAAGAGGAATGCTTCGCTCATGTGCCTCAACATAGCCCGTCTCATAATCGGGCTTGCAGGGATAGTGATATACGTATTTCAAGGTATCTATGTCGTCAGACACACGCATACCCAGATCGAAGCATTCGGAATATGCCGCGGGTGTGTGATACCTGTCACGTGGATATGTGTCTGCCTCCGCAAAGACCTCTATTCCCTCCCCCTTGCACCATGCGTATTGCATCCTTGCTGTCTCGATAACACTCTGTAAAGTTTGATACGGGAATCTGCTTCTCGCTATCCAGTAGGGTGCACCC
>JAZSJE010000179.1:0-13863 GCA_045534135.1 Eubacteriales bacterium | reverse complement strand
TCTATGTTTTTCTCTATCTGTGCGAGATTTCGATAGCTCCACGGATTTTCACAAAGCTCAACAGATCTCTCAAAATACTGCTTCGCAAGCTCAAAGCTTCCCATAGCGTAGCTTATAACTCCGAGCTGATTGCACTCATACCAATCTGGATCCTGCTTTTTGCTAAGCTTATCAAGCCAGAACTGTCCGACCACGTAGCTTTCTATTTCGTCGGTAGGCTTGTGGGAGGTCAGCTCGCCTTTCTTCAAAAGCTCTAACCATTGTGCCTGCTCCGCGTCCATACTGTCCTCGGGGAAGCTACATATATTGCTTATAGCCTCCTCTCTTATGATATTTTCAAGAGCGCCCCAGCCCGAGCCGTATATTTCGGGCTTTTCCTCGCTTACTATATCGAAGGCAGCACTGTCAAGAGAGTCAGCCTTGGTCCTGACTATACTTGATACGGTATCTGCCGAAAGTCGGTAATCTCCGTGAGCGCTTGCGGGATCTATGCTGAGAGCGGAATAGCTTTCCTGCCAGCTGATAGTACTCTTTCCCTTCATAACGAAATGCTCAAGCTGTGTTTTAAGAAGTCCTGCCTGTATCTCTATATATGCGCCCGCCTTATCCGAGAGCCATTCATTCCAGTGCCTGCCACCGTCATGCTGTCCCCAGACAAACATTTTTCTACCCTTGAGAATTGGATCGGACATCTGCAAAAGTCCCTTTCCGTTTTTATCCGCTGTAGCTATCCACTTGTTCTCCTCATCGGGAATATTAAAGAAGAAGTCGCGTGAACGGGGCGAATTTTTCGAGTAGGTTATATCCTTTCCGCCAACGTTTGGCATGGCAGTCTTGTCAAGGAAATATCCCCCGTCCTCATAAGCGCAGAAGAAGGTTTCTCTCGCGGGTACTATTACTCTTGTTTCGGGAGTTTCGGGTACGGCTATGTTTGACCACCAATACATATACGTATTATTCTCAGATGTATTTTCAACGGTAATTTTCACCATCAGATCCTTATCGCGCAAGGTTGCCTCAATGATATAGACCACGCCTCTTATGCGCTCGAATTCGTACATGCGCAAAACAGGCTCACCGCTCTTGTTTTTTGTGTGCTGCGCAAACATAGGTGAGCAGGTAAGCGGATTGTGTCCCTTTATTCCCACGTTCCACTCAACACCGCCCGAAAACCACGCGTTTCGCAAAGCAAGATTGGCGGGCTGGAAAACGTCGTTTTTATAAAGCAGCTCCCTCTCCTCGCTCTTGTCATACAGCGACCAGAGTCTGCCGCCAAGCTCGGGAAGAAATACCGCTCTTACGTATTCATTTTCAAGCACAGCCGCCTTAAATGCTCTGTCACTTCTCTGT
The DNA here is from genome assembly GCA_045534135.1 of Eubacteriales bacterium. GTDB lineage: Bacteria > Bacillota > Clostridia > Oscillospirales > CAG-272 > HGM12713. The sequence continues at coordinate 12,513 of JAZSJE010000179.1, read as the reverse complement.
CTGTTATATCCGTCGTTAATGCAGTAAGGCAAAAGGGTATCTATCATTCCCTTTCCTATGTACTTACCGTCATCCTCAGATATATTGTCGCTGAGTGATATCTTTGCTCTTATATAGCTGTTCACGTGTATGTCGGGCAGACAGCTGTTTTTTCCCAGCTCCGCTGACGGAATTATATAATCCTTAAATAACAGTTCGGTCATATCAATACCTCTCTTTCTGTGTTTATTATAAAGCTTTTGCCTATGTGCTTCAATGTATAATCAGCTTATATTTTTGTATAAAACGATTTTTTATTTTCAGTTTTTCGCATATACACCCGGGGGTATACCCACAGATGCCTTAAATCGCTTTGAAAAATGATATATATCATAGTATCCCAGCATCTCGGATATCTCCTTGAGCTTAAATTCTCCGCTCAATATCATCGCCTTGGCACTGCTTATCCTGAGCTCCTCTCTGTATTGCATTACAGAAACACCAAGCTCAGTCCTGAAGCTGCTTCTCAGATAAGACGCGCTGACGTTGCAAAATGTCGCCACGTCATCAAGCGTGAAGTTCTTGGAATAATTTCTGTGGATATACTCAAGCGCATTGGATATAAAGCTCGTTTGCCCCTTAGGCTCTGCCCTCATACGCTTTGCGATCGCGGCAAAAAAACGAAGCAACAGTATACGTGTCTCAACGTAACAATACTCTCCCTGCTCTGACCATATCTTGTATGCTCTTTCCATAAGATTCTTCTCCTCATCTGTACAACTCAACACACGCGGCAAGGACTCTGTGTGCGAAAAAGAAATATCCATATCGCTCACGATGTACGAGCATGGCGGCGCGACGTCAAATCGGTAATCATCTCCCTTTTCAAATCTTATAAACGTACCGGGAGCTATGCTGTAGGATCTCCCATCCATATAAAAGCTACCCTTGCCAAAAAGAAAGCAAACAAACCCTCCGCCCTCTCTCTGCGCAGTGGAAAATTTAAATCTCTCACTTTCATTCTTTTTCGCGAAAACCCTTATATCTCCCACGTTAATGTCAAAAAAATAATTCATTTTCTTTTCTCGCTTTTGTATTAAACGTTTTTTTAATGATACCATAAAAATCAAAAAAAGAAAAGAGTTTTTCAGAAAAAAACAAAAAAACGCATCGCAAGCGATGCGTTTTTTATTTTTTCTTTATATACCTTGCGCCCTCATACTCTCTGCCTACGTTTTTATACTTGACAGGGGCAAGCTCATTGTAGGGCAGCTGCTCCCATCGGCTATCTCCCACTATCTTTCCTATGGCTTCAAGATTTTCTTCACTGTCGGTAATTCCGGGTATAAGCGGAGTCCTGAAGGTATGCTCCTTACCGCTTTGTATTAGCCATTTGGCATTTTTAAGTATTATTTCGTTATCAACACCCGTGTATTTTTTGTGATCCTCCGCATCCGCAAGCTTTATGTCCATAAATACGAAATCGCACAGCTCTGCTACACGCCTGAAATCCTCGATGCTTGCAAAGCCTGAGGTTTCTATCGCGGTGTGCACTCTGCCCTTCAAAAGTGAGAGAAGCTCACAGCAGAAATCAGCCTGAAGCAGGGGCTCTCCGCCTGAGAGGGTAACTCCACCGCCCGTGCTGTTAAAAAGGGATTCGTGGCGAAGCAGCTTATCGGCAAGCGCCACTGCATCCCATTCCTCTCCAGACACCCGCACAAGATCCATAGGACATATATGCAAGCATCTGCCAAAGGGCTTACATTCCTCATGAGAGCACTCACGTCTGCACATACCACAGCCCGTACAGTTGTTTTGCGACACGTAAAGCTCTTTTTTTAAAGACAGGCCCTCAGGATTATGACACCAGACGCATCTGAGTGGACAGCCCTTAAGGAAAACAGTGGTTCTTATTCCGCTTCCGTCATGTACGGCAAATTCCTTGATATCAAATACGATCCCGCTCATAAGCTATATTCTTGACGTGCCATTACGTGATCCTGATATTCCTTGTCAAGCTCCACAAAGTACGCGGACCAGCCCCAGATACGTACTATAAGCTGGCGATAGGAATCCGGGTCCTTCTGTGCCGCTTTAAGAGTATCGAGATTTATCGCGTTAAGCTGAAGCTGATGACCTCCGCGCTCAATAAAGTACTTTATAAGCATAGCGACCTTGCTGATGCTGTCCTCGCTCGCGAATACGCTCGACGCAAGCTCAAGCGTAAGAGGCCCACCGTTGATATTTCGCGTAAGATCGTTTGCGCTAAAGGATTCTATATCACTCACAGGTCCCTTTACCTTAGCGAAAAGGCTAGGTGAGAAATTCGTTCCAAAAGCTTCTCCCGCACGTCTGCCGTCGGCGGTAGCGCCTATCTCGCGCGCATGCCACAGATAGTACATAGCCGTGCCCGTGCCCGCTCTCCATACACCGCCAAGGCAGTTTTTCTTGCCCTCGAGCGCATCGGCAAAGGCGGTAAGCAAAACTCCGCACATAGCATCCGCTTCGGGAGCCTCAACACCCATCTTAGGCGCCTCATAGCGAAGCAGGTGCAAAAGCTCGGGATCATTCTCAAAGTTTGCGTCAAGAGCGTCTATCAGGCGCTCGGCTGACACACTCTTATCCTTATATACGTATTTCTCCACACTTGCCAGCGCATCTGCCGCTGACGCAAGACCGCAGCCGTGAAGTCCGAAATTGTTATACTTTTTGCCCTCTCTGAGCAGATCCATCATAGGAGAGGCAACAAAATATACGTTGTCTATCTCACCTCTTATTCTGTCGCACTCGGCAACAATTCTGCGCTTAACGTCAGAGAGAAGCTCATCAAAGCTTGATCTTCCTATATTCGCTCTTATAGCGGCATCCACTATTTGAGGGAAATTTACCGCGCCTATATTCGCTATATCGTTTCCAACTCCCGGAATGATAAACTCCCAGCACGCCGCAACGACGTAATTCACCGCATCCTCATAGTCATATCCAAGCCTTTGCAAGCCCTCGATCACCACGTCGTCGTTTGAGTACTGAGGGAATCCAAGTCCCGCGCGGGTAAGCTCTGTTCCCTTCTCGAATATCGAAAGAGGTGTTTTCTTTGAAACTCTGAGATTTATCTTCGGGTCGATAACAAGCAGATCTCTGCTTGCCTCAAGGCAAAGCTCGGAAAGCATATTAAAGCAGTCGTTCCCATCCTTATCTATGCCGCCAAGCACCATGCTCTGCCCGTTGTCACCCTGCTGAACGCCGACGTAAAGGTCACTGTCCTTGTTAAAGGAGAGGAAAAAATCCTCAACAAGCTCAAGAGCGCTCTCGCGAGTATATATGCCCGCATCCATATCCTTCTTCAGATAGGGATACATATACTGGTCAAAGCGTCCTACCGTGTTGTGATAATCGCCCTCAAGCCAAAGAGAATAATGAAGTATACGGAAGAACTGCAACGCCTCGCGGAAATTTCTCGCACCGTATCTCGGAACTCTTGAAAGCACCTCGACAACGTCATCTCTGCCAAGCCTCTCAGCCTCCTTCAGATACCTGTCGGAGAGAGATATAATACTGTCTATTATTCTCTTTTGATACTCGTTTGCTTCCTCTCTGCGAGCAAGAAGACCTACAGAAATAGTCCTTGCGTATTCGGGAGAAAGATTTGAAACGTATCCAAGCTCGTGGATATAATGCTCCGCCTTTATGTCAGCCCACTCTGCCTCGGTGTAGATGTCGGGAAGATTTGCGACAGTGCGCATAAACACTATCTTCTCCTCGGGGTGAATATGAGGCACCTCAAGAGAGGAAAGATATTCAAATCTTCTGGTCATTCGCTCGGAGTCGCAAAGTCCTTCGGAGGAATAATCAACACACAGCTCCCCCTCGACCCTGCTTCTGAGTGCTCTGTGCTTTTTATCTATAACGTAATAATTGTACAATTCTTTATTCATAGCATTCTCCTTTGAACACAATCATTCATTTTGATTATATCATATTTTTTTATTCATTTCAAGTATTTTATTTACAAATATCTATTGACTTTTGAATTGAAAGTGCTATACTAAAACCAACGATAAAAATATCACAAAGGAGATACTTATGGATACCAAGGTTACTCTTACAGCCCACAGAGGTTGGCGCGGAAAATATCCCGAGAATACTATGCTCGGCTTCCGCAAGGCACTTGAGCTTGACATCGACGCTATCGAGATGGATGCTCACATGACAAAGGACTATCAGGTTGTTGTATGCCACGACGCAAATCTTGCAAGAACCACCGATACAAAGGGAAACATCTTCGAGATGACTCTCGAGGAGGTGCGTAAGGCTGATGCGGGAATTAAGTTTGGTGAGGAGTTCAGGGGTGAAAAGATCCCTACGTTTGAGGAGTTTGCCGCTCTCATGGCTACCCGCCCCGACGTAAAGCTTCTTCTTGAGCTTAAGGACTATCCCGAGGAGCTCGGAGATTTCGCATACGCATCGGCAGAGGCTACTCTCTCCATATGCAAAAAATACGGCATTTTCGGCAAGGACCGCCTTACCATCATTACCTTCTCAACAGGCATCTGCGCTTGGCTGAGAACCAGATACACCAAGGATGACTTTGCTATCCATGGCTTCTATCCCAAGACCTGCATGAGAGGATATGATAAGGATCATCCCTATAAGTACTATGATGAGGTATGTCTGTTCACTTGGGGAGATAAGACCCCCGAGGGCTTCCCGATAAATCACGGTACACCCGTAGCCGAAAAGGCAAGATTTACCGAGTTTGCTCTTATGGGTATCAAGCCCTGCGTATACTTCAGCATGAACACCAATGAGGACGATTACCGCAGAGCCCTTGAGTACGGAGCTATCGGATTTACCTGCGATCATCCCGATATTTGCGGAGAGATGCTTGATAAGCTCGGAGCACGTAAATACAATAAAAAGTAATATAAAACAGGCAGAGGCACTCATGTCGAGTGCCTCTGCCTTTGTATTTATATTTATTTGTCATCACGCGATAATTTTTAATCTTAATTAAGACTAAAATTTGTATATCCTAAATTCTGAATACTTAGTGGAATACCATATTCTATGAAAAAATTATTTATTTCTTGCAACACCAAAGAATATCTGGTGTGGGCTAATATTTGATACGGCAATATAACCGTGGGGTTTGAAATCAGCGAGGAATTTTGGATAAACATCGAATATGTAAGAGATTGCTCTGACCTCGAAAGATTTTGCGGATTTAAATCCCCCGTCAAAATAGTGCCACTCTTAGACAACGTCCATTCGCTATCGTACGGTGATTTCCAAACAATATCCATTGAATAGCCCTCGTAAGTAATAAAGAAGTTCCAGTCTCCGTTTTCTCTTTGAGAAATTCTCAAATTTGACTCATCAACATCAATAATCCACCAATCCCATTCGGTTCTGAAAATTTATATGTTCGCTTCTTTAATTTGTCTTCCCAATATATCCGAAATATTTTCATTGCACATAGTGCACTTTCCAATTCCCGAATGATTTATCGGTGGACTGACAAGCTCCTCGTGTGATTCGCCGCATTTAGTACATGTAAGCAACATCATACCCGACGCTGTACACGTAGGCTCTGTTTCTTCTGTTAAATAATCGTGCACACAGCTTGTTTGGATGGTTGCGGATGGCTCGGGGACAAAAGAGGATTGCGACTGTAAAACAGTTGTTTTATCAAAGCTCGCTTCGTTAGCATTGCAAGATGCAAGCAATAGAGAAAAGCCCAACAAAGCGGTTAACAAAAGCATCGTAACTTTGCTTAATTTTTTCATTTTAAAAGGCCTCCTGTTGTTTTACACAAATAATTACCGCTATATTCAATAACCTGGCAAATATTTTTTATTCTCATCAACTAAATGAAATAGGCGGTACATGTATGACTGGCGGAGAATTTACACTACCGATTCTCGCATTGGGAAGGTCTCCCGCTTTGCTTCCCGCACCAAAATACGTACACTTAAACGTCTGGTAAAAATATCCGCTTTTGGGAACTTGAATTTCAATTGTTGAACAGTAACTTCCATCCACCTGATAAGCAGGTCCTACTGCTTCGGAAATCGACCATTTTCCCGTGAAAACATAAAGTTTTATCGGGATATTTTCTACAATTTCTATGTCACTCTTTTTTTCTATTTCAACAGTAAGATAGCAAGAGCAATCATAAAAAATTTTGCTTTTCACGATTTCATGATAATTTGTAACATCAATCTTTACCGCAAAATGCTCATCAAAATTATCTTCCTTTAAATCCTTTGAGGTTGGGATTTTTTCTGTAGTTTGGATGGTTTGTGCTTCATTATAATCATTTGCCGTATTACTGTCCCCACACGATGAAAATACACCTAAAAGAATAACCGTTATAAGCGTGTACGCGAAAATTCTTTTCATTTTTCCCCCAAAAGCAAAAAAGTGTGTGCAGCCAAAGCTACACACACTAAAAACGCATAGCTCTGATTGCTACCACACAAGTGTTTCGATCAGTCATAAGAAAGTATGCGAAACAAGAGTATGCGTTTTTACTAAAGTAAAAATAGGCATACCTTCCCCAATAACTGATATATTCACTTGTGTGGTAATCTCATTATATCACAGTTTTTTTATTTTGTAAACAAAATTTCAAAATCTTTTCCCCACATATGTATTTACAAAACCTTTTTGTTGTGCTATACTTTAGGTCGTGATTATTTTTGGAGGACGGTCATGGAGCTAAGTGAGATAATAGGATATCTGTTTGGCGGTGCGGCTCTTATTGCCGTGTTCATCACCTATCAGATACACGATAAAAAGCGACTTTTAATAATGCAGACCTGCACGATCGTGCTGATGTGTCTGCACTATCTGTTCTTCGGTGCTACCTCTGGCTTTGCGCTAAACGTTGTGTGCATTGCGAGAAATGCCGTTTTCTATTTTAAGGATAAAAACAGGCTCATCGGCAACCTTTCCCCTGCCTTCTTTGCCGCTGTCCTTTTGGTAGTAAGTATCTTCTCATGGGAGGGATATTTCTCTGTATTCATGGTGCTCGGACTTGTTATAAACACGCTTTGTATCGGTTATTTCGACCCCCAAAAGCTGCGTTACAGTCTGCTTCTCACCTGCACTATCGTAATAATCTACGATCTTTTTGCAAGATCCTACCCCGGAATTATATTTGAAAGCATAGGCATAATATCCGCCATCGTAGGCATCGTTCGCTACAACAAGGAAAAACGCATTTCTTCTGCTAAATAAAGGATAAAAAATGACTAAAAAGCAATGGTTTGCCAAGGGCGCCAAGGCAGGTATTCCAATATCTCTGGGATATTTTGCCGTGGCAATAGCCTTAGGTATTTCAGCAAAAAACGCAGGTCTTAACGTCTTTGAGGCGTCTGTCACAAGCCTGCTTATAAATGCCTCGGCGGGTGAGTACGCGGGATTTGCTCTCATAGCCGCGGGCGCTACAGTAATGGAAATAATACTTATGGAAGCGATAGCAAACGCTCGCTATCTTCTCATGTCCACAGCGCTCAGTCAAAGACTTGAGCCCGGCACGGGAATATTCAAGCGCCTTTTGCTTGGCTTTACGATAACCGATGAGATCTTCGGAGTTTCGATAGGTCTTGACGGTCTTGTCAGCCCCTATTTCACCTACGGAGCCTTCGTTGTCGCCACGTTCGGTTGGACCTCTGGTACCTTCTTTGGGGCTTTGCTTGGAGAAATATTGCCCTCGAGCATCGTGCTTGCTTTGGGCGTAGGTCTTTTCGGTATGTTCATTTCAATTATCGTTCCCGAATCCAAGAAAAACAAGGTAGTTGGCGTGCTCGTCCTTATAACCTTTGCCGTATCTCTTGCATTCGCTAAGCTTCCCTACGTATCCGCTATCCCCGAAGGTATCCGTGTTATAATAATCACGGTAGTGCTGTCGGTCGGCGCGGCGATTCTTTTCCCCATAAAGGATAAGGAGGAAAAGAAGCATGAATAACTGGATCTACATACTCTGTATGGCGGCAGTGACCTTTCTTATCAGAGTTATCCCTCTTACTCTTATAAGAAAGCCGATAAAAAACACCTTTCTGCGGTCATTCCTCTACTACGTGCCCTATGTCACGCTTGCGGCAATGACCTTCCCCGCGATTATAGACGCAACGGTATATCCCATCGCGGGAATCGCGGCATTTTTAGTTGCTATCCTGCTTGCGTATTTTGGCAGAGGACTATTTACTGTCAGCGTTTCGGCATGTGTGACCGTATTCGCGATCGAGCGCGTGCTTGATATTGTCATGAAATAAAGTAAAGATCCGAGAGCGTCGCTCTCGGATCTTTATTTTTTAGTTATCCTTTACTATCGAGAAAGCAAATGAAACCTTATCATCTCTCATTCTGTACTGAGAGAGCAGCTGAGGACCGCAGCTTCCCGAGCCTATTCCGCTGACCTTATAGTCGATACGTACATTTGTAAACTCATCGGGTATCAGCTCAAAGCTGTGAGCCCTTCTGTCAAGCTCCTTGGTAGAGTATTTGGAAACGCATATCTCGAAGCTGTCCTTGGCAATAAACCTGTAATCACCGAGCTTAAGATACTTGGTATTATAATGATTTCCGTGCTCCTGAGGAACTATATAGTTTACGTATTCTGCATCCGCGGAGCTTTGATACATGCCCATCTTTGCCGCGTTGTGCATATCCACGTAAGCCTCGCAAGGACCGTAGCCAAAGTATTCAAAATCCTTAAGTGCCGTCTTGAACTCAAATCCGAGTCTGGGCAGATATTCCTCGTATTTATTGAAATCTCCGTCAACAGCTACGTCTACCTGACCGTCACCAAAGAAGGTGTAGGTCGCGTCGTATTTGAACACGGGCAGCTTGGAAACACCTGCAAGTGATGCCTTTACCTTTATGCTGTTACCCTCGATCTCGGCTGAATATACCTTGTTGTGCATTCTGTGATAATTCTGCTCAAACCACTGACGCTTGATATTTCTGTCGTTATCGGTGGGCGCTCTCCAGACAGTAAGCTGCATGGGACTGCAAAGACATCCGTCAAGGTCCGCAAGCACTCCATAATGGAGATCAAACTTATATTCAAAGCCCTCTCCCTTGATAAGCGCGAAATTCTTATCCCGAATTATTTCCACGCTTCCCTTTCCTGCCACTGCGACCGTGCCGTCAGCGATCTTATGCTGAGTTCTGGCAACCTCACGTCCGTCTTTATCCATATATACGTTAAGGTAGGCTCCGTAAAGGCAATCTGTCTTTTCAATATCGAGAGCAACGCTGACACTTGTGTGAGGCTTTGCGCTTACGTTAAGCGCGCCCTCCTTAATGACCTTTCCGTCGACTTCATAGGTATATCTGAGGCTTGCCTCGCAAAGATCTGTAAAGTCATAGCGGTTAAGAATAGTCAGCTCGCCATCCTTCCACTCTGTTGCGAGAGGCTGATATACAGCCTTTGCCTCAAGAGAGCCTGTCTTAAAGCTTCTGTCATGGAAAACAAGTCCGTCACAGCAGAAGTTCCCGTCGTGAGTTTCCTCACCGAAATCTCCGCCATAACCGTATTTACCCTCGGATATGGGCGCTACGTGATCTGCCCACTCCCAGATGCATCCGCCTATAAACTGGGGCTCATTATAGAATATCTTCCAGTAATCGTTAAGATCCCCGGGACCGTTGCCCATCGCGTGACAGTACTCACACCAGAACACAGGACGTGTTTCACCCGTGTTTCCGATATATCTGTAAAGCTCCTCAGGCATGGGGTACATTCTGCTTACAACGTCTACAGTATCGGGGTCCTTATACTTTGAGCGCTCCTCGCGTGTATTGATACAGTAAGAGTTTTCATAGTGTATCAATCTCTTAAAGCCCATCTTTGTGTCGTTGGCTCTTATGTACTCGCTCATAGCCGCGGTATTCTCACCGTAGTTCGCCTCGTTTCCAAGGCTCCACATAATTACACAGGTATGGTTCTTATCGCGCTGGAAAAGTCTTGCGGCTCTGTCAACGTGGACCTCGCGCCATTCGGGATTTCTGCAAGGCCATACGTTGTTGAAATCATATCCTGGCCACTTACCGAGTCTTGAGGCAAAGCCGTGAGTTTCATTATCTGCCTCATCAAGCACGTAGAAGCCAAGCTCGTCACAAAGCTCTATAAACGCGGGCTGAGGAGGATAGTGAGAGGTACGGATGCAGTTGATATTAAGCTCCTTCATCTTAAGAAGCTCAAATCTCATAAACTCCTCACTCATAGCATATCCGCCTGTAGGATGCGTATCGTGATGGTTAACTCCCTTGAGCTTTACCGAGACTCCGTTTATAAGAAGCTCGCCCTTCTCGCTTACGCTCTGAGTTCTGAATCCGATCTTAACGGGAATAAACTCGCCAGCCTGCTCCACAACAAGCGTGTAAAGGTATGGCTTTTCCGCACTCCAGAGAATACGCTCTCCGTCAAGTGCCTCGTTTCCGTTGGCATCATAAAGCTTATAATCGTAATCGCAGAATACGTTCTTGTCATCATAACCAACGTTAAGGTCAAAAATGTGCCCTTCATTTCTTGAAAGAAGATATACATCTCTGAAAATACCGTTGTTTCTGAAGAAATCCTGGTCCTCCATATAGCTTCCCATGCACCACTTATAAACCTTTGCAATTATCTCGTTCTCTCCTGCGCAAAGGTCTATCTTGAATTCGGACGTGCTGTGAGAAACAGTAGAAAATCCAACATATTTACCGTTTACAAAAAGCTCGACGCAAGATGCGACGCCCTCGAATACGATATAATTATCCTTCTTCGCTCTCGCCTCGTCGACAGTAATAAATCTTCTGTAAACGCCAACGGGGTTATCATCGGGTACGTAAGGAGGATCTACAGGATAAGGATAGTTTACGTTGGTATAGTAAGGCTTCTCATAGCCTGTCATCTGCCAACATGAGGGCACGCTTACCTTATCCCAGTCGCTTATGATCTGAGGGCAGTCGATATCCCTTGAATAGTACTTGAAATCCCACTCCCCGTTAAGAAGAGTGTAAAACGCGGAGGTCTTTTTATCCCCCTTGAGAGCTTTTTCAAGGCTATCGTAAGGAATATAGTGCGATCTCGGTGGCATCGTGTTTTCGTGGATACGTGAAAGATCTTCGTATTTTCTCATGTTTTTTCTCCTGTATTTTGTATTTTCTATGTGATCAGAGATATTTTCTCTCTATTCCGTTTATAAAATTGTCGGTTCGGTAAACGTAATACCCCATAACCTTATCTCCGCTTTGAAGCTCGCGGTTGTGAACCTCGTCAGTCGCATATATACGAAGCGCGCCCGGATTTATTACAAGTATCTTTTTTGCCTTCTCATCGGCAGCAAAGAAATATCTATCGCTTCTGTAATGCACAGCCATTACCATATGACGCTCGACTGTTACCCAACCTTCCTCACCAAAATATACGGCATGTCTTTTTTTGAGCGGAGTAATAAGCTTACAGTAAATTTTTTGTCCACCGCAATCAAGACAGATATTCGCGCCCTCACGGAATTTGAATACCGATCTGTATATGTCCTTTGCGTATACAAGTCTGCAATATCCGTTTTTGAGCGCCTTTTTAAGCTTTTTCATAAGGCGTCGGCGATGGTAGAGTGCACGCAGATATTTAACCGAGAAATACCCGATGACGATTGATATTATAAGAGCCGTAAGAGTTATTATCAAAAGCTCTACGGTAAGTGCCAGCGACCAGATAAAAGGAATTACCCAGGTAAGCAGCGGAGCTGCCGCAAGATACATAAATAGGCTGAACAGCAGCTGCTTTAGCCAGCTTTTCAGATTATCCTTCTTTTGTATCTCCTTGCGTATCTCCTTAGGTCTTGACCACCAATTAAGAGTAGCGCAATATGCCACACCGCAGATCAGGAGGGTGCTCAGCGCAAACACACCAAGAAAGATAGCAAAATGCCAGCCTGAAGCGACGGATTTCAAAAACGACGCCCTGAGATTGTCATATGCGATAGGAGTAATTATAACGCAAAGAACGCAGATGGTCAAAACGTCGATCCAGAACTCATGCGAGCGAAAAACAAACGAAAGCTTTTGCTTAAAGTTTTTCGTATTTTGGGCGGCAGAAACAAAGCGCGCTCTATATGCCGTATCATGCAAAACAAAAACGCTTATCAGTGAAAAAAGGATCAGGAAGGAATAAAAGAACCCAACAGACGAGGCAAGGCTCTCAGTCCAGAAGCCCTTAACGTTGCGATCTCTGAAGGTTTCAAGTGCAATAATTGCAGTTGTCCAAAGCGACATCAGAGCATAAACAACGTAAAGCGATGCCGCTTTAGCTATTCTTAGAAGAATATCTTTTCTGGTCATACTCATGTCACTCCCCCTTATTTTCTACCTCTACATTGTACCTCACTTAATGCTTTTTGTCAATAACGTAAACACTTATAGTAATACAAATTTAGTTAAATATATTTTTTGAAAAAATATATTGTAATTGTGTAATTTTTGTGATATAATTACATTTAATATACTTTTTATTCAATTTATTCATTTCAAAGGAGT
>JAZSJE010000151.1:0-8560 GCA_045534135.1 Eubacteriales bacterium | reverse complement strand
TCGAAAGCCTTGGTCTTATCCTCTTTGTAACCTCGGTCGGATTTATCGCAGGACCTAAATTTTTCGGAAACTTCAAGAGAAACTTCAAATCCTACGTTCTGCTTGGCGTTATAATAATTGTAGCAGGCGGACTTACTGCCGTAGGCTGTATTTATGCAGGCGAGGTGCTTGGCTACGGCTCCTCTATCCAGTCGCAGGACGGATTCGTTGCTATGATAGTCGGATTGCTCTCGGGCTCTCTTACCTCCACTCCCGCATTCTCCGCGGCAAAGGTCACCGTTGCGGAACAATACACGGGAATTGTTTCAGTAGGTCACGGAATTGCGTACATCTTCGGTGTTATCGGTGTCGTTCTTTTCGTTCAGCTCATTCCCAAGCTCTCCAAAGCTAACATGGATGAAGAAAGAGCAAAGCTTACGGCGGTTTCATCGGTTGAGGAAAAGAAGCCCTATACGGGAAAGCTCTTTCACATCGACCATTTGGGAATTGCTCCCTTCGCTTTTGCGGCTATCCTCGGCACCTTTATCGGACAGATAAAGATCCCTATGACAGGCGTAGGATTTAGCGGAAGCTGCTTCGCGCTCACCACGACAGGCGGATGCTTGCTCGTAAGCCTGATCCTCGGTCACTTCGGTCGCTTTGGAAAGCTCAATATTATGCCCGCGGCAAGCACGCTCAAGCTTTTCCGCGAACTCGGACTCGTACTGTTCCTCGTAGGCGCGGGAATTCCCGGTGGCGCAGAGTTCGTTGCGAACTTTGACCCAATGTACTTTGTTTACGGCATAGCAATGACTATAGTTCCTATGGTGATCGGCTTCCTCTTTGCAAAGTACGTACTCAAGCTCAGCCTTCTCAACAACCTGGGCTCGATTACCGGCGGTATGACAAGTACTCCCGCTCTCGGTACTCTCATCGGTACCGCGGGAACAGAGGACGTTACGGCTGCTTACGCTGCGACCTACCCCGTAGCTCTCATCGCGGTAGTTCTGGTTTCCCAGGTACTTATCCATTTGTTCTGATCAAGGACAAAACTCAAAAGGCTTACCGAATTCGGTAAGCCTTTTTTATCATTACAGGTGGCAGGCAAAGAAAAGATATGTTATAATAGATAATAAAAATTTTTCTTTTTTGCGTAGTTTTCGGCAAAAAAACCGTAGTATATGGGTGAAAGGGGGCGAACCGATGAATGACGAAAAAATAATCGAGCTGTTTTTTGAACGCTCAGAGCAAGCCATAGCCGAGCTTGACGAAAAATACGGGCGTGTTTGCCGCTCGGTATCCTATAACATTCTGGGCAACGAGGAGGATGCCGAGGAATGTGTAAACGACGCCTATCTTGGCGCTTGGAACGCTATCCCTCCCGCAAAGCCCTATTCCCTGCTTGCCTTCGTATGCAGAATAGTCAGAAATCTTTCACTTAAGCGCTACGAGCACAACACCGCCGCAAAACGCAACTGCGTTTACGCCGTAGCCCTTGAGGAGCTTGAGGATTGCCTGCCCTCGCACAGCAGCGTGGAAAAGGAACTTGAGGCAGACGAGCTAAAATGCGTAATTGAAAGCTTTTTAGAGTCGCTGAGTGAGGAAAACCGCGTGATTTTCCTAAGACGCTATTGGTTTTCGGATACCTATGAGGATATTGCAAATCGGGTAGGTCTTAGCGAAAAGAACGTGTCTGTACGGCTGACGAGAATACGCAATCAATTAAGAAAGCACCTATTGGAAAGAGAGGTTTTTATATGAAAGCAGAAAATTTTTCCGATGCGTTGAGTAAGATAGACGATAAATATATAAAAGAGTCCGCGACCTATACATCAAAAAAGAAATCCCGCCCGCACCTAAAATGGGGCTCGCTTGCGGCTTGTCTGTCAGCTTTTGTAATAGCAACGGCAATAATCCTTCTTATGATAACAAGTCGCTCCGAGGAGCCCACAGTAGTCCCAGATAAAAACGAAGGTCGTGACGAGGCAGGAGGAATAAACGGCAAGATAAATATTTGTGAAAATATAGTCATATCGGGAGAGGAAGATGTTTTATCCGACACGGAAGCATCGAGTTATCTCGAAGCTCGAAAAGAATCAATAGAGAGCGACCTTGTTGCGTGCGGAGTAAAATTTAAAGAACTGCAAATAGCCCAAAAGGGATATTCTCACGTCCGTACGGGAAAAGACGGTAATACTATGGCTGTCAATTGGAGAGATCATCTTGCGTATGACGGAGAAAAGATTATAGCAACGATCGCCGTAGTAAAGGAAAACGGTAAAATCAATCATCATATAGCTTGGGGCTCAGATTATTCATACTACGAAAAAAAGCTTGAGGAGTACAAAGGAAAAGAATTAGTATATCTTTATATCGGCGACGTAGATGCATTTATCACTCCCGATAATAAGATATTTACACTTTCAAATATCGATATTTCAATGGCTTTAGACGATAATACAGAGTATTACGAATTTTTCAAAACACAGTATAACGTATACGTTCCGTAAAGATATTAGTCATAACCGCCGTCCAAGCCGTTGGCTTGCTCATCCCTATAAAGGCATGCTGGCGGCGGCGCTGAAAGCCCCCCAAAATGATAGCCTTGCTAAAAACGCTATGCTCCTTATTTTGTTGTCCTACAATTTTATCGACAAAGCCTATATTGAACCCGCCACTGCGGCAGGAAAATCTACACAGTCATGGTCACCGGCTCTGCTGATGGTTTTCAAAATACAAAAAAGTGTACCTACCGAAACAATCGACCTCGCTTGCTTCAGTAGGTACAAAAATTTTTAAAAAAATAATTTTTCCTTGCGATAAAATATTTTCCTTTTGGATTAGTTATATGAAAGGGTCCAAAGGACGGACACAAGAAAGGAGAATTTATCATGAAAAAATTATTTATCTCACTTGCACTTATATTCGCACTGCTCAGCACATGCCTGGTTGGATGTAACGTAGCAGACGGCTCCGACGCGGCGCAGAAGGAAGATGCCGCCGCAGTATTCACTCTCGACGTGAACCCGGGTGTCCGCGTATTTGTTAAGGCTGATAATACTGTTATCGCAGTAGAGGCTACCAACGAGGACGGCAGCGAGATAGTGGCAATGCTTGAGGTTGAAGGCATTGACTACGAGGAAGCTGTTGATCAGATCATCGCTAAGATGAACGAAAAGGGTTATCTTGAGGGCGAGGAAAGCTCGGTGCTTATTTCCGTAGAGAAAAAGGCTGAGGAGCTCTCCGCAAAGATAAACGACAAGATAAACAAGGCATTTGAAAAGCTTGGCAAGAAGGCTTCCGTTATCGAGCAGGAGCTTGATAAGCTTGACAAGGAGATCGAAAAGGCAATCAGCGATATAGCGCAGAAATACAATATTTCCGAGGGTAAAGCGCACCTGATCGAAAAGATCAGAGAGGAATTCCCCGAGCTCTCCGAAAAAGAGCTTGCGGAGCTTAAGGTCAACGATCTCGGCATGATGCTTGAGGACACCTCCGAGCACATCAAGAGCCAGTTCAAGAAGATAGGCAAGGCAGTTGAGGACGCTTACATCGGCAGAAAGCAGGCTCTTGAGAAGGCTGCAGCAGGACTTGAGGAGCTCAATATCAACGTTGAAGATGTTAAGATGCCTATGGTCCGTGTTACCAGAGAGGACGGCAAGATGGTATACGAGGCTTCCTTCGTATACGACGGAATGGAATACGAGATCACTCTTGACGCAAAGACAGGCGAAATTATCGAGTATGAGCGCGAGGAATTCGAGGAGCTTGACATTAAGGGAATGATCGACGATTTCTGCACCAAAAATGAGCTTCACCCCGACCAGATAAAGGATAAGTTTCTCAACGGACTTTTCGGCAAGGACGAAAACAAGGATGAACACGACGGTAAGCATGAGAAAAAGAATCCCATGACCCGCGGCGAGCTTCTCAAGGATATCCTCGCAAAGCTTGATATCGCTGAGGATTCGCTTAAGAAAACAGACGTAAGGCTTCATGAGAGCGAAGACGGAATGGTATTTTCCGTAACCGTTGAAACCGAAGCAGGCGACGTATATAAGCTTGCGGTAGAGGCTTACAGCGGAACTGTTATCAAGGCAGAGCTTAACGGAACAGAGTTCGAGATCTCCGTAGAGGTAAGCAAATAAAAAAGCTTTAGCGGTGAGAGAAATCTCACCGCTTTTTTATTATTTTTTCTGCGATAAAACATAAGCCTTACGGATTAATTATATGAAAGAAAAATAAGATAGGAAGCTTCATGATAGCGTCTGATATAACTCTAGCCCGAGCTACACGTGCTCTAAATTTTAGACAGGTTTTAAAAAAGCATTGTGATTAATCACTTTTTGTGCTATAATTTAAAGGAATATCAGTTAACATGTAATTATGAAAGGTGAAAAATTTTTATGCTGACAGTAACACTCATGACGGAAGGAGAGCTTCGTTCACGCGATGAATACGCGGAAGAACTGCTTGAGCGAATGTCCAACGGTGACGTGTCTGCTATGGGCGACCTCTATGAGCTTATAAAAACCGACGTTTACGCGTACGCGCTCTCTAAAACGGCGCATAAAGAGGATGCGGAGGATATAACCCATAACACCTTCCTTCAGATATGGAAAAGCGCGACGCAATACACGCCCATGGGAAAGCCGCTTGCCTGGATCTTTACTATAGAAATCAATCTTTTGCGCAAGCATTTTCACAAAAATCAAAAATTCATTCCGCTCGACGAATCAATTGAGGTCGAAAGTGACAACGGAGCCTTTGTAGAAAGCGTTATCAACAATGAGCTGCTGCGACAGATCCTCGCAACGCTCAACGACGAGGAGCGAGAGGTAATATCGCTACATATCGTTTCAGGGCTTAAGCATCGGGAGATAGCAAGGCTTTTGGGCAAGCCACTCTCTACAGTGCTTTCAAAGTATAATCGCGCCATAAAGAAGCTTCAGATACAAATTACAAATAAGGAGGAGCAGTAAGTGAAAAAACGAGAGCTGAAAAGAAAGATCACCGAAGCATACCGAGCACAAACGCCCGATCTGCGTTCAGATATACTCGCTTCCTGCGAGCAAGAAGCGCAGGAGCCAAGGCGCCTTCCCTCGCAAGCAAGGAAGCAACCGGGCTTCAACCTTGCCTTTAAGCGCGTGGCGGCAGTCGCTTTGTGCCTTATGCTCTTTATATCGGGACTTTCGGTCGGATTGTTTATTCCGAGCAGTGAGCAGGTGGAGTTGCCCGCTGCCGCCGATGCCGAAACCTTCATATATCTTGACGTAAATCCAAGCATCGAGCTCCGAATGGATAAGGACAGTAAGATCCTTGAATGTATAGCTACAAACGATGACGCTATGGCGATCATTGCGGGCCTTAAGCTCGAGGGCGTGGATATGAATACCGCGCTCACGGCAATTGTAGGCTCGATGTACGTAAACGGATATCTCTCCGAAAATTCAAACTCTATTCTCGTCAGCATAGACACCCGTGACGAGAACAAGACCGACACGCTTCTTACAAGCATTACAGATAAAATAAATACCGTTTTTGAAAAGTCAAGGCTGGAATGCTCCATTATCGCGCAAAGCGTAAAGGTCAGCGATGAGCTGAAGCAGAGAGCGCTGGAAAACGGAATATCTGTCGGAAAGATGCACCTGGTCGAAAAAATGGTCGGTGCGATAGATGAGCTTGGTAACGATGATGCTCCAAAGCTTGCGGATATGTCCATCAAAGAGCTGAATCTTATCTATTCCACCCGCCCCGACAAGGGAGATAAGGAGGATCTCTTTGATAAGGATATCTCCCACGGCGAGATCGGCGGCTTTATGAAGCAGGACGATGCGCTTGCGTCGCTGCTTACGTCTATCGGAAAGGATATTACGGGCATAGAGCATTATGAGGTCAAGATCTCGCTTGAATACGGGAACGGCTTCCCGAGAATAGTCTACAGGCTGATTATAAAATTCAAGCATGACGATGCGATATACGAATTCAAGGTAGGCTGTGAAAACGGTGAGATCATCAAGAGCGACGTTAGAATACCGAGCAATGATGACCCCAAAGACGAGGACGGGGATGAGAAAAAGCATCCGATCCTTGACGGAATACTCGACTATATTGACAAAAACGGCGATGAGAGTGTGCATGACGGCAGCGAAAAGTCGGGAGCTCAGGAGGGCTTACAGGAGCATGAGGCTCACCCATGACAAAAGCCGTTACATACTATGACACTTAACAACGTTGTTTAGTAATTTTGCGATATTGGCATTAAAGTGCAAAATATATTCAAAATATATTCAAAAAATATCCAAAAACTATTGACAAACCGGCGGGATGGGGGATATAATTATCAGGTGTGTTTGTCTTCACTTTTGGAACATGAGTATAACTTTTTTAGGAGGTCATAAAAATGACAAAAGCAAAAAGCACAAAGTCTGCTCTGATGTCCAGTGTTCTGGCGCTCGTCCTTTGCTTCACAATGTTTCTTGGGACGACGTTCGCCTGGTTCACCGACAGCGTGACAAGTGCAGGAAACAAGATCGTTGCGGGAACGCTCGACGTAGATCTTTTCCTTTGGAACTCCGAAACTGAGTCCATTGAGATCACCGAAGAATCCGCTCCCATTTTTGGTGCAGGCTCTCTTGCACAGAACAACAACGCCGAAACTCTTTGGGAACCCGGCAAAACTCAGGTAGCTTACCTTTCTATCAAGAACAATGGTAATCTTGATCTCAAGTATCAGGTAGCTATTGAGGCTTACGGCGAAACAAATGACTTGCTTGACGTTTTGTCCTACAGCATTAGAAATGATGCAAAGTATGGCGACGTTGATGCATGGGCAGGCAACGGCGTAAGAGTTTTGGAAGGAATAAATGCCACACAGGCACAGAACGTAGTTTTGAAGGCAGGACAAGAGCATTTCTTTGCACTTTCCATACATATGGACGAGAGCGCAGGAAATGAGTATCAGGAAGGCTCTGCAAGCTTCGACATCAAGGTTCTTGCAACTCAGCTTGCTTCCGAGAGTGACAGCTTTGACAATACCTACGACGAGAATGCATGGCATCCGGATTTTGTGGTTACGAATGGTGACGAGTTGAAGGTCGCATTGACCAACGGCGGTAACGTTGCGCTGGCTAATGATGTTATCATTTCCGAATCCCTGCCTGTTACCAAGGACACGGTTCTTGATTTAAACGGCAAGAACATCGGCACGTCCGGCTCTACCACCGGAAGCCCGCTCTACCTCCAAGGTGGTAAGCTGACTGTGAAGAACGGAACGTTGGATTTGGACGGTTCGCATACTAACGTTAACGGTACGTTTTCAGCCGCTATCGGTTACGATGCACAGACGGAACTTGTTGTTGAAAACGTTAACTTTACAGGTAAAACCGCAATTAATGGTACGTTCGCAACGGATGGTCCTTTGAAGATTGCGATTTCCGATTGCACAATGGATGTAACCAACTTGGGCATTGCCGTTTCTGCAAACAGCACGGAGGCCATCGCTACCATTAACAATTGTAACATTGATGCGGACGTATATGCCATCTTCGCATCGCAGGGCTCTAAGATCACCATCAACGGCGGTACCTACAAGTCTGCAGGAAAGGTTATTACCTCTATGTATAACAATACGGTAGTTACCATCAATGGCGGTACCTTTGACGGCGAATTGTGGGTTACCGACGGTGGTTCGCTTGTGATCTATGGCGGCACTTTCACGGCAGACCCCTCCGCTTACGTTGCAGACAGCTACCAAGCTGTTAAAAATGCCGATGGTACGTGGACTGTAAAACCCTATGCGGTTTCTACTGCGGCAGACCTTGCTGAAGCTATCTCAAACGGAAAGACCGCGGTTAGCATTAGCAGCGACATCACTCTGAATACGCAGCTTGCTGTAAACGGTGAGCTTACCATTTACGGCAACGGTAATACTATCACCGCACCTGCCAACGGCACCCGCGTTGTAAACGTTATAGATAATACTGAAGATGTAACGGTTACTCTCGTTGATGTGAAGTTGAATGCTGCTGATAAAGAACGTGGTATTTCCTTCTACAACAACAGCGGTGATTTGGATGTAACCATTATTGATTGCGAGATTACCGCAAAGTATTACGGTGTTAATGTTGCAGGTCAAAACGCAAAAGCAACTCTTTACATCAAAGATTCCACTTTGACCGGTTACTGTGCATTCCAGACCCACTCTCCCAATACCGTTGCAACCTTTGATAACTGCGTACTTGAGGGTGTGAACAATTGGTACAACAACACTCAGTACCCTTATGATAATAATTTTGCAACAGTTGTTGTAAATAGTCTCGCTGATAACAGCACTCTCACTTTCAATAATTGTACTGTCATCGCAACTGAACAAGATAGTGCAACCGATACTGCAGCTAAGTGGCCTGCAACTCAAGCCCACATTGAAGATAATGCTACAGGAACTACAATTAACTGGAACGACTGCACGTTCATTAAAAACGGTGTCGAAGTAAGCGCGCCCGAATCATTAACCAATTAACAAAGTCCGACCTAACCTCTTTGGAGGTTAGGCGGCTATCAACCATAATCGGTGAGCAAA
>JAZSJE010000078.1:0-2142 GCA_045534135.1 Eubacteriales bacterium | reverse complement strand
CAACTCCTTGGCTCACAGAACGACATGGCTACGATCCGACTTAGGCAAACAACGAGCTTCGTATGCTTGAGGCAAAGGAGCAGCACGAGATAGAAAGGATACTTTCCGAACTCTCCGCAAGTATTGCGGGATTTGCGCCCTCGCTTCTGCTTAATTATCAGAACATCACAGAGCTTGCCTTTATATTCGGATGCGCGTCGCTTTCGGAAAAAATGGATGCGCGCGAGCCGCTTCTTACCCAAAAGCGGGCATGCAAGCTTATAAAGGCAAGACACCCGCTCATAGATAAGGAAAGTGTAGTGCCGATAACAGTTCATCTGGGTGAGGAATTCGACACGCTTATTATAACCGGACCGAATACGGGCGGTAAGACCGTAACGCTGAAAACGCTCGGACTTTTCGCGCTCATGGCACAGGCAGGACTGCATCTTCCGCTTGAGGAAGGCAGCAGCCTTTGTGTATTCGAAAAAATTCTGGTCGACCTTGGCGATGAGCAGAGCATCGAGCAATCGCTCTCTACCTTCTCCTCGCACATGGTTACCATCGTTTCAATAGTAAACGAGCGCAACGATCGCTCCCTCGTTCTCTTTGACGAGCTTGGAGCTGGAACCGACCCCGTAGAGGGCGCGGCTCTTGCGGTTGCGGTCATTGAGGATATCCGCAGTGCGGGAGCACTGTGCGCGGCAACAACCCACTACACAGAGCTTAAGACCTATGCTATGGACACAGAGGGCGTATGCAACGCCTCGTGTGAGTTTGACGTTGAAACTCTGCGCCCCACCTATAAGCTTATAATAGGCGCGCCGGGAAAATCCAACGCCTTTGCAATATCCGAAAAGCTTGGGCTTCCCTCTGCTATAGTCGAGAGAGCAGGAAATTACGTAGCGTCTGAAAACCGCGCAATGGAAAGGATCCTCGGCGAGCTGGAGACGGCAAGACAGGCAGCCGAGCGCGAGCGCGACACAGCCGCAAAAATGCGACGTGAGTATGAGGAATTCCGCGCGGATGCAGAAAAAACTCTTGCCGAAAAGCTCAAGGCATCCGAGCGCGAGCTCAACAATGCCAGAAGCAAGGCTCAGTCAATGGTCGAGAGCGCAAAGCGCTCTGCCGACTATATAATGGAAGAAATGGATAAGCTCCGTAAGGCTAAGGAGAGCGAGCGACTAGCCGACGAGCTTGCAAGAGCAAGACGTGATATACGCGATCACCTGCGCACAAACTCGGACAGCTACGATCCCATCGAGATCCGCAAGGACGAGAGCTACGTTCTTCCCCGACCGCTTCGCAAGGGCGATGAGGTCATTATCGTAAGTCTTGGCAAAAAAGCGACCGTGCTTGAAGCCCCCGACCGCTCGGGTAAGGTAAGCGTCCAGGCAGGAATAATCAAAACAAAGGCAGCCCTGAACGATCTGCGTCTTATAGAGGAAGAAGCAAAGATACTTTCAAAGGGCGAAAAGAAGGCGCCAAGCGCCTACAGAATGACGGTCAGCCGTGATTTCAAGGACGAGATCGACCTGCGTGGAATGACAGGTGACGAGGCTTGGAGCGCTGTCGACAAATATTTCGATGAAGCGGCAATAGCAGGCTTTCATACCGTAAGGCTCATTCACGGCAAGGGTACGGGAGCCCTCAAGAAGGCGCTTTGGGATCATCTTAAGAAGGACGGCAGAGTATCCTCCTTCCGCATAGGACAGTTTGGAGAGGGCGACGGAGGTGTGAGTGTCGTAGAGCTGAAATAATATATAAAAATCCACAATTACAAGCGGTTTTCTAAATCTTTTTTGTGACAATCTACGTTTATAAAAAAAATTGTCGAAAATCGTATAAACCTCTTCCCAAAATAAAAAAAATATGTTATAATTAGTGTACTATTGAAAACTTTACAGAGAGGAAGGTTACTATGAAGGAAGCAGAATTCGCAAAGCTCAGCGTGATCGGTATGCGAGGATGTGAGGACTTCACATCTCAGGTCGACTATTATTTGAGGGATTGGCGTAACAATGGCGATAATAGCTTTTTGGTAAGCGCAGAATGTCCCAGATTCGGCACAGGTGAAGGAAAGGGACTTCTTCACGAGTCGCTCCGCGGTCACGACCTTTATATTATCTCAGACGTATTTAATTACAAGTCGGATCGTAGCCA
>JAZSJE010000080.1:0-8524 GCA_045534135.1 Eubacteriales bacterium | reverse complement strand
TTAGTTTTTTGTTTAATCTTTTTTCAAATACTTTTTAGATCCGTCTGGATACTGTATTACGGTATTGTCGAGTATAGCACCAAAGGAAAGTCTTATTTCATTAATGTACTCCTCGCGAAGCGCTTTTTGTTCTTCAAGCTCCTCGGGAGTAAGCTCAATGCCTTCCTTTTTTTTGCGTGCCAGCTCGTTTATTCTGTCAAGCTTTGCCTTTTCCATAGTAATACCTTATGCTCTTATAGAAATTCCAAGATTACGTTCAAGACCTGCAAGGATCTTTGAGGATACCTTTTCAGCTTCTTCAACTGTAAGCGTTCTGTCGGAAGCTCTCAGTGTAACACGCAGAGAAACCGACTTTTTGTTTTCACCAATCTGAGGACCTCTGTAAATATCGAACAGCGCAATATCCTCAACAAGCTTTCCTCCTGCCTTTGCCATTTCTTCTTTAATTGTGCCAACCTCAAGAGCTTCGTCACAAACAAAGGAAAAATCGCGCGTAGAAGCGGGGAACTTGGGTAGAGGGGTGTAGAGCTTGGTGTCGCTCATCAAATCGAATATAGCCTCAAAATCAAGCTCACAGGCATATATGGGAGTATCAACGTCATAATTCTGAGCAACGAGAGGATGAACCTGACCGAAAATGCCTATTACCTCGTCGCCAACACTTATCTCAGCGCATCTTCCGGGGTGATAAGATGGATTGCTGGAGCATGCCTTTACAGAATACTTCTTTATATCCGCAAGAGCAAGTATATTTTCACAAACACCCTTCATAGTGTAGAAAGTGCAATTGCCATACATAGCCGAGCAGATGACCTTCTTTTCGTTGGGAAGGGTATTTTCACCTGTGGGGAGATATATTGTAGCTATCTCAAACAGACGAACGTTCTGATTGTTAAAATTAGAGTTTCTTGCTATTACCTCGAGAATTGAAGGTAAAGCAACGGTTCTCATTATACTTGTATCCTCGCCAAGAGGATTAGATATAACTACCGAATTGCGAAGTGTGGAATCTGCGGGGAGTCTTACCTTATCGTAGAACTTAGGGCTGATGAATGAGAAGGTCTGTATCTGGTTGATTCCCATTCCGCACATAGCGTTTTCAACGGAAATTTCAAATTTCTGCTTCTTGGTATATCCGCCCTGAGTGGTTTCACCCTTCATAAGGCTGGATTGAATCTTGTTATAGCCGTATATTCTTGCAATTTCCTCGGCAACATCGTTCATACAGCCGATATCGGAACGGAAAGAGGGAGGAATTATCTTGTCACCATCTATCTTGAATTCAAGTGTGGAAAGTATATTTTCCATTTCTTCTTTTGAGATGTTGATACCGAGGAACTTGTTGATAACTTCGGTATCAAGAGTAAGAACGGTAGGCTCAGCCTTTGTAGGATAAACGTCAATAAACTCGTTTACTACCTCACCGGCACCGAGAAGCTCAACCAGCTCGCATGCTCTCTCAAGGCCACCAAAGCAATTCTCAGGGTCAAGTCCCTTTTCAAAACGTGCGGAGCTTTCAGTCCTCATTCCGTTTTTCTTTGCGGTAACTCTTACCGAGGTTCCAAGGAAGCAAGCAGACTCAAAAACTACCGTGGTAGTAGCGTCTTTTATTTCACTGTTAGCTCCGCCCATAACACCTGCGAGGGCAACAGCTCTTTGCGCGTCGGCAATAACGAGCATAGAGGAATCAAGGGTGTGATCCTGATCATCAAGCGATTTGAAAAGCTCACCGTCGCATGCTCTGCGTACTTCGATAGCCGAGCCGTTAAGGCAGGAGTAATCAAAGGCATGCATAGGCTGACCGTATTCAAGCATAACGTAGTTTGTTATGTCAACGATATTATTTATAGGACGAACTCCGCTTGCTCTGAGGCGCATACGCAACCAAAGAGGTGAGGGTTCGATCTTTACGTTCTTTACCACTCTTGCCATGTATCTCTGGCAAAGATCGGGAGCGGAGATAGAAACAGAAAGATAATTATCTATCTTGTCCCCATCATTAGCGCACTTTACAGTGGGAGTGTGGGGCTTGAATTCCTTACCGAAGGAAACTGCGCTCTCACGCGCAAGACCGATTACGCTAAGGCAATCGGGGCGGTTAGAGGTGATCTCAAACTCAACTACGGTATCATTAAGAAGCAGAGCCTCTTTTATATCCATACCTATTTTGTCAGCAAAGCTTTCATCAAGTATTAAAATTCCATCAGCCTCTTTCCCGGGCATATCGTGCTCTGTGAGATTGAGCTCACCAAAAGAGCAGAGCATTCCATTTGATTCTACACCGCGAAGCTTACCTGGCTTTATAACTATATTGCCGGGGAGCTTTGCTACGGGTATAGCGGCAGGAACGATCGCTCCTACAAAGATATTCTGCGCACCTGTAACGATCTGTTCTACCTTGTTACCGATATCTACCTGGCAGATCTGAAGGTGATCACTGTTTTCATGAGGAGCAATAGAGAGAATACGTGCAACTACAACGTTTTCGATATCCTCGCCAAGAATTTCATAGCCTTCTACCTTAGAACCAGTGTCGGTCATTCTATCACAATAATCCTTTACGTCAACGTCGGAAACGTCAACGAAATCAGACAACCAATTTTTAGACAAATTCATATCAGTTTACCTCCTCTCAATTAAAACTGCTCAAGGAAACGGGTGTCATTTTCATAAAGCAACCTCATGTCGTCAATTCCATAGTGCTTCATGGCAATTCTTTCTACACCCATACCAAATGCAAATCCACTGTATTCCTTGGGATCGATTCCGCAATTCTCAAGTACGAAGGGATGAACCATTCCTGCACCGAGAATTTCTATCCAACCCTCATTCTTACATACTCTGCAACCCTTTCCGCCACAAACAAAGCAAGAAACGTCAACCTCAGCTGAGGGCTCGGTGAACGGGAAGTGGTGAGGACGGAAGCGAAGTCTGGTTTCATCGCCAAAGAGGGTTTTCGCAAAGGTCTCAAGCATACCCTTAAGGTCGCCCATAGTAATACCCTTATCGACTACGAGACCCTCTACCTGATGGAAAAGGGGAGAGTGTGTTGCGTCAACAGCGTCAGAGCGGTAAACGCGACCCGGAGAGATAATTCTTATCGGAGGCTTTTGCTTTTCCATAGTTCTTACCTGAACGGGAGATGTCTGTGAGCGAAGAAGAATATTTTCGGTTATATAGAATGTATCCTGAGTATCTCTTGCGGGGTGATTTTCAGGGATATTAAGAGCCTGGAAATTGTAGTAGTCAAGCTCGACCTCAGGACCCTCTGCAATAGAAAATCCCATACCAATAAATATTTCTTCAATTCTGCGCTGAATTTGAGTAAGTGGATGAAGTTTTCCAACCTTTATATCTTCAGCAGGCATAGTAACGTCGATTTTTTCTTCGACAAGCTTCTTTTCAAGCGCTTTTTCTTTTGCGATCTGAGCGGCAGAAGAAAGCGCAGCCTCTATTTCTGCTCGTACCTCGTTAGCTATCTGACCAACAATAGGTCTTTCCTCGGCAGAAAGCGCGCCCATACCTCTGAGGACAGAGGTAAGCTCACCCTTTTTTCCCAGATATTTAATTCTTATCTGTTCAATATCGGCATTGTCCGACGAAATTGCTTCAAGAGCTTCTGTTCTGATCTGATTGAGCTTTTCTTTCATTTTTGTTCCTTTCATTTATGTAGATCTATATTTTTTAAAATAAAAAAGCCCGTCCTAAAATAGGACGGGCTTGCCGTGGTACCACCTAAATTCCGATAAAAATATCGGCACTCTAATGCCTTTAACGGGGGCAACCGCCAATTGCTACTTTATCAAAAAAGATTTTCACAACGGCACTCCGAAGCGAAAGGCTACACTTTGTCTTGCAACCGCTTACAGCCAAGGCGGTTTTCTCTGGAGCAAGAGTATAAAGCTTGCCGACTTCATCACTGTGTTTTATTCAACTTAGATATTATAGCATAAATATCTGTTTTTTGCAATAGGATTTTTAAAATTTATACAGCAAAAAGAATATTACGGTTTCTTATGTCGTTATCTTCAATTCTGTCATTTACAGAATAGGCATGCTTTTCGAGATCAGAGCAGATACCGTCTGTCAGCGAGCGGCTCTTTAGCTCCTCTATTATCAATGCAGAAATATCCTCGATCATATCATATTTCAGTTTTGAGTTCTCATGAGTGTTTTCGGAGGAAATAAGATATTCGAGCGAATATGAAAGATTTGAAAATTTTTCAAGCTCGCCAAGAGCCCTGAAGCTCCATTTATAATATGGCATATATTTGCCGTTTAGCAAAAATATTACCTGCATGGCACTTTTTACAAACTCAATCACAGCAAGCTGTGCGGCACCTGTTTCACCGCGAGAGATGCATCGGTAGTAGTTATACTGGCCTGACTGACCCATGAGAAGTAAATTGCCCGCAAGCTTTTTTAAGAATACGTCGTTTGGCAGGCTGGAAAGAGAAGCGCGTATATTTTCAAAAAGCTTGCTGTCATCACGAAAGATCTCTCCGCCCGTAACCTCTGCCAGCGCATATTCGGGAACTAAGAACCATTCATCATTGCTAAGAGCACCGGTAGCTGAGCCAAGCTTTCCGAGAAGAAAGTCCGAGAGTCTAATAACTCCGTGACGTCTTGAACCAACGGGCGCAAGGGAGCAACGCTTAAAGCCCATAAATTCCTTTGGAAGCTTTGCGTAGGCACGCTCAAGCGCAAACTCTACCTTTGAGTCGATGATGGATTCGTCGGGCAAAAATATGCAAAATCCCGGCTCAAAATCGTGGTCTGTGGAAATATCGTCATCATATCCAAGACACTCCGAGCCACTGCCCACAAGACCTATCGCAATTGCTCCTACGTATTCTGAAAAATCTCTCTCAAGCATAGGAGCACCGTATTCAAGATAGTATTTTTTTGAAAGCTCAAGACCCTTCATAGATTCGCTTAGCCCTTTCTTTTAACTCATTCTCGTACATAAAATGTCCGTAATATCCAAAAACAGATGCGCATTTTTCGCAAACAAATGCGTAGTATCCGTCTTTATCGTCCGAATAGATATCTAAAAGCGTTGATGCCTTGATAAGTCTTTCCTGAATCTCCTCATCAGCATCAACAAGACCCTTTTCAGCTTCCAGTGCAGATGCAATGTTAAGATGTGTTATAGCTTGCTCCAGCTCACCCTTTTCTGCGTTAGCCATAACGGATATTGCCATATCAAATGACTCATAAGCCTTTTGAAATTCACCAAGATCAACGTAGGTAAGTGCCATATTGTTATACAGACCACCGAAACGCGAGTCGTTTTTTTCAAGATCTGCCATGTATATTTCCAGGGCACGATGAAAAAGTGGGAGGGAATCAATGGGCTTGCCAAACGCTTTGTATGCCGTAGCAACGTTTATATAGGTGGTAGCGGCACTTATAGAGCTTTCCATATCAAGCTTTTTGAGAGTGCCAAGCGCCATCTCTGTATAGAAAAATGTTTGATGCTCATTGTTCGTCTTTCTTGAAAGACCTATAAGCTCGTTGCACAAAAGCAATTTTGCGCGATCATCGTTTGAAGCATTAGCCTCATCAAGCCAAAATTTCAAATGACGCTCTGCGCCAATATAATCATTCTTAGAAAAATAAGCATCAAGCTTATCTAAAATTCTTTTTGTATCCATATTTCCTCTTGAAGTGTAAAAATGATTGAAGTCTATGCTTTTCAAGCTTAATTATAACATAAAATCATAAAAACCGCAACTATATTTTACAATATCTGAACTTGATTGGAACAGTTACTTTGTGATCTTGACGTTTCGGTTAAGTAGCTTTTCTTCTCTTGATGTGTTTGTATCTGTTCGTCCGGAAACTACATATAATGTAATGGTGCTTCACCAGAATCTACAAAGGAGGTTTTTATGAGCAGACAAAATCCGTTTATGAGAAGCACAGGTGATCGCTGCTGTAACAACTGTCAGAACGGTTGCCAAAATAACTGTAATGATCAGCAGTCATGCTGTGATGATAAAGATAAAAATCCGTGTGTAATCTGTCCGCCAGGTCCTGAGGGACCTCAGGGTCCCGAAGGACCAAGAGGGCCTGTTGGTCCGCAAGGACCGCAGGGTCCTCGAGGTGCAACTGGATCTCAGGGTCCTATAGGTCCCATAGGTCCACGTGGTCCTCAGGGTCAAAGAGGAGAAACAGGATTACCCGGACCACAGGGACCTGTCGGTGCTACAGGTGCGCAAGGACCTCAGGGACTCCCGGGAGGTGTACTCAGTTATGCAGACTTTTACGCCTTGATGCCACCTGATAACTCGGCAACAGTAGCCCCCGGAACCGACGTTAGTTTTCCTCAGAACGGTCCGATTGCCAACACAAGCATCGGCCGCTTAGGTCCGTCATCCTTCAATCTCGGTCCTATCGGCACGTATCAGAAATTGTTTCAAGTCAGTGTTACCGAGGCAGGCCAGCTGATTCTGACCTTAAACGGTCAAGATCTTGATTATACTGTCGCAGGTCGTGCTACGGGAACTTCGCAGATCGTGGGAATGTCCGTGGTAACGACTACGGCAGTCAACTCAGTTCTTACCGTCCGCAATCCTGCGGGTAACGCTGCGGCGCTTACCATAACGCCCCTCGCAGGCGGAACTAGACCCGTGTCCGCACATCTTGTGATCACGCAGATATCTTGATAAGTTAAAAAACACCGCTGGGGAATAAAATCCTCAGCGGTAGTTTTTCTTATAATTTCAAAATCTTATAAAGTATTTCATAAAGATTTATTGCCTAATTTGCATCAGTCTTATCTAAAATTTTTTTGGTATACATAATGTATATATTTTCAGATCGTTTGTTGTTGAAATATCTATAAAAACATGTTATAATGATAAAGGGAAAATGATGTGAAACTAACTAAAACGCAGAGCAAATACTCAACTTTAATTTAAAAAAGTTAGAGCAAAGGAGAAAAGTAATGAAAATAATAAAATTATTACCGCTATTATCGTTGATTTTTTTGATTATAGGCTGTGCGCACGGTGAAAATGGTTACCGCCAAGTCACAATGGACGAGGCGGTTTCCATGATGGAGAAAAACAGCGGATATATTATTCTTGATGTACGCAGACCCGATGAGTATGCTGCTGGATATATTCCCAAAGCTATCAACGTTCCTAACGAAACGATTGGAACGTCAGAGATACCGCAATTGCCTGACAAGCATCAGTTGATATTTGTTTATTGCCGTAGCGGTCGTCGCAGTAAAGAGGCATCTGCGAAGTTAGTTGATCTTGGATATACCAATATCGTTGAGTTTGGCGGTATTATTGATTGGCCCGGAAAGATCGTATCTCCTGATTAAATATTAAGCATAAGGAGGTATGACAGTGACAAAACAACATTTTCTTGAATATTGTCGTGATACATACGGCACTTCACCTGACTATCCTTTTGAGGATCTTCATGAAACGGCGGTGTTGAGGCACGCTGATAACCGCAAATGGTATGCGATCGTTATGAGAGTTTCGCGTCGCAAGTTTGACTTTGAGAGTGATGAGGTTATCGACGTTGTGAACCTCAAGCTGCCGACGGAAATGTTCGGCTCTTTTGGTGAGACAGACGGTGTGTATCCCGCATATCATATGAACAAGCTACATTGGATATCTGTGCTTTTACCTGATGCTTCCGATGACTTGGTAGCGTTTCTTACAAACGTAAGCTTTGAGGCGACAAGATGCAAGATAAAGCAGAGGAGAGAAAAATGACCAGACCCTACATAATTTGCCATATGGTAACCTCGATTGACGGAAAGGTTACGGGAGATTTTTTGTTTCAAAATGAATGTGCAAAGGCGACTGACATTTATTATCGTATTAACCGCGAGCTCAAGGCTGACGGCTTTATTTGCGGCCGCATTACGATGGAGGGAAGCTTTACAGGTGGTTTTTATCCTGATCTGAGTCAGTATAAACCCGTAGATAAAAGATCTGATTTCATTGTTGAAGATCTCAGTGGATTTTACGCGATCGCCTTTGATACACACGGCAAGCTTGGTTGGAAATCTAATAAGATAATTGATCCTGACGGCGACCCAGGATACGATGGCGCACAGATCATCGAGGTTTTATCCCAAGATGTTGACTCGAGGTATTTAGGCTATTTGAAAGCCATGGATATCCCGTATATTTTCGCAGGCGAGACTGCCGTTGACGTTGAGCTTGCCTTGCTTAAGTTGAAGAATATTATCGGTTGCGACACATTACTTCTTGAGGGCGGTAGCATCATCAACGGTGCCTTTAAGAGAGCGGATGTCGTGGATGAGCTTAGTCTTGTCGTTGCTCCCGTAATTGCCGGCAAGGATGCTAAACCGCTTTTTATGGACTCGGATATTGCAAGCTTTGAGCTCGTAAAGATCAAGAACGAGAATGGAAATCTTGTTTTAAATTATAAGAGAACAAGAGCTTAAAATAAGGGCTGACAAATGTCAGCCCTTATTTGTTTATTAAATTCAATCTATTGTAATAGTTTGACCGCAGGAGAGGTAGTG
>JAZSJE010000100.1:0-14183 GCA_045534135.1 Eubacteriales bacterium | reverse complement strand
TATGCCGAGGTCTATGTGAACGGAAAATTAGTGGATACCGTAAACGAGAAAAAGAACGGATTTTATGAAATTCCCAAGATAAGCGCAGAAAAAGGAAGTTCCTTGGATATACGTATATTGATGTACGTTGAAAACGAGAATGAGATGTACGGCGCGGGTATAGCAGGAATTGTCGAAATACAGGAGATCTGAGAATAGCATCTGATGATGTTTTGCTTTAGGCGTATTTATATGTATACTTATTTTTAAAATAGGAAAACTATTTTCAGTTCCATTTTAGGAGGAAAATAGTATGAATAAGCAGAACAACCAGAACAGCCAGAATAATCAGAACAGCCAGAAAAATAACCAGAATAACAGTCAGAATAACAGTCAGAATAATTCAAAAAACCAGAACAATAATTCCAAGGCCCAGAACAAAAACGAACAAAATCAATACAAGTAAGAGAAAAGCTCCCGATTTTCGGGAGCTTTTCTCTTTGTGCTCCGAACGAAATGCTATATTTTTGTACAGTTTATTATTAAAAAAATATTTTTACTATATTACAATAAAATATAAAATCTAAGAAGGCTTATTATAAATCATAAAATGCCTGAGCAGTGCGGTATTGCGTCTGCAAATATAAAGAAGTACGTTGATCGTCTTGAGAGTAGCGGACTTTCAACACATAACGTTATAATCGCTCGAGGAAATGATATAATATTTGAAAAATATTGGAAGCCTTTTGGTCCCGACTTCTTGCATAGAATGTATTCGGTCAGCAAGAGCTTCGTGAGTATTGCGGTTGGCTTTGCCATACAGGACGGACTTCTTTCACTTGACGATAAAATGATAGACTGCTTCCCGAAGGAGCTTGAGGGTATCGACAACGAGCTTTTGAGAAATCAGACCGTAAGGAATATGCTCATGATGGCTACAAGCGTGACGGGGGGAGAGACTTGGTTTACGGCAAATATCAACGACCGTGTAGAGTATTATTTCAGAGCAATGACTCATCGAAAGCACCCGGGAAAGACCTTCCAGTACGACAGCGCGGGCTCGTTCGTGCTTGGTGCGTTGGTTGAGAGGGTTACCGGTAAGCCCTTTATGGAATACCTTCGTGAAAAGCTTTTCTGCAAGATAGGTGTTTCAAAAGAAGCGTTTTGCCTTAAGTGTCCCGGGGGACACTCTTGGGGAGATTCGGCAGTTCTTTGCACGCCGCGCGATCTGTTGCTTTTTGCGCGTTTCCTCATGAATAAGGGCGCGTGGAACGGTGAGCAAATCCTTAACGCAGACTATATAGAGCAGGCAACTGCAGATCTTATAGATACCGATGCAATGGGCATTGCGGGGCATAACAAATTCGGTTACGGATATCTTATCTGGCGTACATACGACAACTCTTATTTTCTTAACGGAATGGGCTGTCAGCTTGCTGTATGCGTGCCCGACAAGGATATGATTCTCGTTTATAACGGTGACAATCAGGGAATTGATAATGCCAAAGAAATTATTATAGCTTCTTTCTTTGAGCTTATAGCGCGAAGAGCTGTTGAAGGAGAGATTGAAATTGACCAGGAGTCAGCTAAAGCGCTAAAGCGTCCTCTGGAGCTTATGGCGGCACGGGGAAAAGCGAATAGCTCCTACGTCGAAAAGATAAGCGGAGTGACCTTTAATCTTGATAATAATCCGATGGGAATCTCAAAGCTCTCTCTTTGCTTTGACAGAGATATAGGCGAGATGAGATATACAAACGCTCAGGGAAATAAATCTATACGCTTCGGTATGCTCAAAAACGTTTATGAGGATGCTTTCCCTCAGGAGGGATATTCAAAGGATGTAGGCTCCGAGAGAACGATTGGACATTATTACCGCTATGCAGGCTCTGCCGCTTGGACGAGAGAAAATGAGCTTCATATCAAGGTGCAGATAATAGACGATTATTTTGGAAGACTTGATATAAGATTTCTTTTTGATAAAGATGAGATCTGCGTAAAGATGCAAAAAACTGCCGAGGATTTTCTTAATGAATATAACGGAATAGCTTACGGAAAAAGTAAATAAAAAAAACACCGCTTTGAGATGCTCAAAGCGGTGTTTTTTTATTTAAATTTATTTAATAGAATTTTTAGCCGCGGTCAACGTGTTTTGCATAAGCATCGTGATAGTCATAGGACCTACACCACCGGGTACAGGAGTTATATAGGATGCTTTTGGTTCAACGGACGCAAAGTCAACGTCACCCGTAAGCTTGCCGTCAGCGCGTCTGTTCATTCCAACGTCAATAACTACCGCGCCTTCCTTTACCATATCGCCCGTAAAGAAATCAGCCTTACCGATAGCGGCTACGAGAATGTCGGCACGTCTGCAGACCTCTGCGAGATTTTTAGTTCTGCTGTGGCATATAGTAACGGTTCCGTTAGCGTGAAGCAGAAGCATTGCCTGAGGCTTTCCAACGATATTTGAACGCCCCACAACTACACATTCCTTACCGCACACGTTAATTCCGCTGCGCTCAAGCAAAGCCATAACGCCTGCGGGAGTGCAGGGGAGGAATGAGTAATCTCCTATCATTATTTTACCTACGTTTTCGGGGTGGAAGGCGTCAACGTCCTTGGAAGGATCTATGCGCATTATAACCTCATTTTCATCGAGGTGACGGGGCAGAGGAAGCTGACAGAGTATTCCGTGAATTTTATCGTTCTTGTTGAGCTTGTCAACTAACGCATTTAGCTCGTCCTGAGTTGTATTCTCGGGTAGCTCATATGACTCGGAGTAAAATCCAACCTCATCGCATGCCTTCTTTTTGTTGCGCACGTATACCTGAGATGCGGGATCCTCACCTACTATAATAACAGCAAGACCCGGACGAACGCCTGTTTCTGCTACAAGCTTCTCGGTATTTTCCTTTATCTCCGCTCTTATGGTTGCAGAGATCTCTTTTCCGTTTATTATATTTGCCATGAATTACTCCTCCTGTTCACCGTCAACGGTTTCGTTTTCTTCGTCTGTTTTGGAACTTTCTTCTGCGGAATAGTCGTTCATCTCATCCTTGTTCTCATCTACAAATCCTGCGGGATTATATACCTTGCTATATGCAGGGGTATATTCCATAGCATCCTTTTCGCGTCTTCTTACTCTAAAGAACATTATAATAAGCATAGCAGATCCGAAAACAAAGCAGAGGAAGCCGATCACCAAGGATATTCTAAAGGGAGTTCCGGGGATATAAAGGCTGTCAGTACGAAGCGCCTCAATAAACATTCTTCCAAATCCGTACCATGTAATATACATAAGCACTATCTGTCCATCAAACTTTTTCTTTTTGTACAGACAGTGAATTAAAATAAAGCCAATGAGATTCCAAAGCGACTCATAAAGGAATGTAGGATGAACCTCAACCATACCTGAGGGACAGCCTAATATCTCGTCATGGATCGTTGTATTTGATTTAAGTCCCATTCTGAGAAAATAAAGCGGATGCCCTTCTTCAACTATTCCACCGTAAGCCTCTCCGTTGCAGAAGTTACCCCAGCGACCGATTATCTGACCGATCATAACAGCGGGAGCAGCAACGTCAAACATCTTAAGAAAGCTGATCTTTTTTATTCTACATACTACGTAAACGGTTATGGCACCGGCTATTATAGCACCGTATATAGCTATTCCGCCATTCCATATAGAAATAACGTCAAGGAAGCTGTCAAAGTCCTCAAGCTTTGTAAGAACAAAATAAAGTCTTGCGCCGATAACTGCAAAAATTACGGTAAATATCGTAATGTCAAGCAAGTGGTCAAAGCTGATACCCTCATACTTTGTTCTGTAATAGGCATACAAAAATGCAAGAATTATACCTGTTACAATAAGAATGCCGTACCAATGTATTTTGAGTCCACCGAATATCGGAATTTCAAAATAGTTCTGGAAAGAAAATTCACCTATTCCTAGTCCTGGAAATGATATTGTGGTCATATTTTTTTCTCCTTTTTATATTCATTCTTTTGGAAGTATCACTGAAAGTGTAGCCTTTTTGGGGTCGAATGCGGTAGAAAACGCATCGCAAACGTCCTCGAAGGTTACCGATTGGATAACATCTGCATAAGAAAGCAGATCTGCACCGTCAAACGCAAAATCAATAAGATCGTTGGCAATACTTTCCGGTGAGTCAAATGATTTTACAAACTCTGCGTACATGACTCGCTTTCCTCTGAGAAAGTCGTCATACGAAAGGCCTTTGGTGCGAAGCTCTTTTGTAAATTTAAGAATTTCTTCTAAAATTTTCTTTGGGTCATCTGCTTCTCCCGCTATGGAATTGTAGGCAACAGAAGGGGAAATCGTATATCCGTAGGACATATTAGGGGAGATCATACCCGAATTAAACATATGCGAGTATAGCTTTCCTGCACGTGAAAATATCATTTCATCAAGGATAGAAATAATGGCATCCTTTTTTTGACGCTGTAGGGTGTCAGGTGGGATATATGTATCCTTGAATCCTATGTTGAATATGGGCTTTGATACATGCATATGTTGCTCAGTATACGGACAAAATACGTAGGGATATTCGTTATCATTTTCGTTTACTGTCCTTGCACTGAAGGGCGGAGATGAGAGTGGAAGCTCCTCGGTCGCAATTTTTATAACCGTATCGGTATCAACGTTTCCGGATATTACAAGAGCCATATTGTTTAAGTTGTAAAATGTATTATAGCACTTATAGAGTATCTCTGGGGTGATCTGTGAAATTGATTTTGAGCTTCCGCATATATTTCTTCGGATGCTGTGATTTTCATACATACCCTTAAGCATACCGTAGAAGCATCTGTCGGAGGTATTGTCGTCATACATTTTTCTTTCTTCGGTTATTATTGCTACTTCAGACTCTACCGATTCTTTTGTACAATGCGGTTGCGTAACAAAGCGTAAAAGCTCTCGTAAGGAGTCTTCGAAATTATCGGTACAGCTGAAAAGGTAGGCGGTTTTATTAAACGAGGTATATGCGTTGGCATCTGCACCGTATTCGGAAAAGCGTTCAAAGGAATCACTTCCGTCCTCATTGAAAAACAGCTTGTGCTCAAGGAAATGAGCTATTCCGTCGGGTACGGTAACGAGCTCACCGTTCTGAGCTTCAAAACGGTTATGGATAGATCCGTAATTTACACCGAAAATAGCGTAAGTCGATGTAAAATCCTTTTTTGATATGTAGATATCAAGTCCGCTGGAGTGAGATATTTTTTCATAGCTTTCATCAAGGAGAGTGCTTTGAAAGACTGTTTTATTGATCATTTTCAAAATCCTCCTCTTGTGCTTCTCCCGCTTTTGTTCCTTCTACAAAAAACTCTGCGTCAAGAGAAAGAGCGACGGCAAAATCTTTTATTTGCTCGGGAGTAACCTTCATTATACTTGAACAGCATTCCTCAATTCCGTCGTTGATATCGAAAAAGCGACGTCCACTGTAAAATCCGTATATATCAAGAGGGTTGTCATATATCTGACGGTATCCGTTAAGTAATGATTTGCGTGCGGAATCTAATTCAAATTCGGAAATATTTCCGTTACGTATGTCCTGTAGCTGCCCGAGAATTGCTTCTTTTGCTATCTCTCGCTTATTCACCTCTATACCGCAGGAAACCAAAACCATACCGGTGTACAGGCTGTAGGTAGATGAGCAAAAATAACAAAGGCTCATTTTTTCTCTGACGTTTAAAAAGAGCTTTGAGGATGCCGATCCGCCAAATATTTCGTTAAATACAAGGGCGGTGTAATACGTGTCGTCATTACTTGAAAGAATTGCTTTTGTGCTAAATCCGAGAGCAAGCTTTCCTTGGGACACGGGTAATTTTTCGGTGATCGAGCAGAAACTCTTTCTTTTATACGCCTCAAGAGCCATCTTTTCCTGCGCTAAGGTTGTAATTTTGCCCGAAAAGGCATTAAAAAGTTTTTCCTTTATCGCCTGAGGCTCACTTGCACCAACATAAAATACGTCGATCGGAGAGCGCAAAATAATATCGTTATAATAGCTTAGGACACTGTTAAATTCCGTGTTCCTTATCAATCCAAGCGAAGCTTCTATCGTGGGACTTTGTGAAACACCCTCGCCCATAAGCTCCGAGCAACGTTTTATCGCAAAATTGCTAGTGTTATTTTTTATTGTGAGAACCACGTCCTCAAGCAGCTTCTTTTCCTGCTCGAAAAAATCCTCACAAAAATCGGCATCGCAAAAATGAGGAAAAAGAAGAAGCTCTGATACGATATCGATAACACCTCCAAGTGCATCGGCACCGTCGGGTATAAATTTATTATCGAGAACTTCAGCGGTTATTATAAGCGAAAGATTGTTGCCTTTTTTAGAATTTCTGATCTCAACACATGAGCCGTACAGCTCGTCAAGACTTTTGTTTATAGCCGACATAGAGGGAAGTGAACGAGATCCCCTTCTCAAAAGTCCGCAGATAAGTCTGTTATTTATTGAATGTTGGGGCAAGAGGGGTACGGTAATAGAAAAAACGAGAACGCTTGCTTTAAATTTATTGCTTTGCAGACTCGAAAAGCGTATTCCGTTTGAAGAAAATTCAGTGCTTGAAAACATCTATGCTCCTTAAGAAAAAACAAGACAAAATATATAATTTATTATACAACAAAAATGTTACTAAAATAGCAACATTTTATGAACGAAAAAAGAACAGAAAAGCGAAAGTAGAGATAAAATGAAAAAAGATTTTTTAAAAGAAGCAGAAAAGATAAAAGATACGATATTGCGACATTCTGAATTTTTAGATTCAAATCCAGAGGTAGGCTTTGATTTGTTTAAAACAAAAAAATACGTTAAGGAATACCTTTGTAGCTTAGGTCTTGAGGCAAAGGAATACGGTAGATGCGGTATAGGGTGCTCTATAAAGGGAGCACGGAAGGGAAGCACTGTTTTGCTAAGAGCTGATATGGATGCACTCAGGCTTGTCGACGAAAACGGTGAGTGTAAGATAATGCATGCGTGCGGCCACCATTTTCATACGTCAATGCTTTTAGGCTGCGCGCAGATATTAAGTGGCTACGATGATTTTGACGGTGAAATACGACTTATGTTTCAAGGAGCTGAGGAGGTTCTTGAGGGTGCTAAGGATATGATAAACGCAGGAATACTTGATACGCCAAGACCGAATGCGGCAATGATGATACACGTAATGAGCGGCACCGATATGCCTGCGGAGAGTATAGTTGTGTCTGCTGAGGGGGTCAGCGCCCCGGCGGCAGATTTCTTTACAATAACTGTCGTAGGTAAAGGAGCGCACGGAGCACTTGCGCATCAGGGTGTTGATGCGCTGTCGGTCGGTGCATATATTCTTATCTCTTTGCACGAGATAAAGGCAAGGGAAATCTCTATATCGGACAAGGTGGGGCTTACTGTAGGAAAATTAAACGGAGGAGAGAGCGCAAACGTATTGCCATCACAGGTCGTTCTTGAGGGCAGCCTCAGAGCATTTGACGAAAAAATCAGAGATAACTTAAAGCGCAGAGTTATAGGAATAGCTGAAAACGTGGCACGTGCATTCAGAGCTGAGGTAAGCGTCAGATTTACGTCAGGGTGTCCAACTCTGAAAAATGACGGCGAGGTTTCGGATATATGCTATAGAAGCTTGAAAAAGGTGTTTGGAAAAAAGAAGGTGTGGCTGTCATCGGAATTTAAAGAAAATCTTAGCGGAGGCTCTGAGGATTTTGCTTATATAAGTCAGGAAATTCCTTCAGTTATGATAGGCATATGCGCGGGAAGTATTAAAGACGGATATAAATATCCTCTGCACAATGCCTTGGTGTCATTTGATAAAAAAGCACTTGTTACAGGCGCGGCCGCATATTCTGCATTTGCGATAGCTTTTTTGCGAGAAAAAAGTTAAAAGGTATTGAAAAAGGCAAAATTCTGTGATAAAATAAAGGATAAAGTTTTAGGCTTTCAGGAGTGCTTATGTACAGAATACTGAAGAAAAAAATACTGAATCCTACGGTTACAATGATGGATATTTATGCCCCGTTTGTTGCGGCAAAGGCTGAACCGGGACAATTTATCATACTTCGCGTGGATGATGACGGAGAGCGTATTCCTCTTACGGTTGCGGGGTATGATCGAGAAAACGGCAGTGTAAAAATAATATTTCAGGTAGTAGGAGCTACTACCGCAAAATTGAATCAAAAAAATGAGGGTGACGCTATCAGCGATTTTGTAGGTCCTTTGGGGAAGAAAACGAAGGTCGAGGGACTTAAAAGAGTATGCATCGTTGGAGGCGGCGTAGGATGTGCTATTGCACTTCCTGTTGCGCAGAAGCTTGCAGAGCTTGGCTGCGAGGTTACCTCTATAATAGGATTTCGTTCAAAGGATCTGCTTATACTTGAGGATGAGTTTAAGAACGCATCAAAAAGACTTTTCGTTATGACTGACGATGGCTCATACGGCAGATATGGTAACGTGTGTGTACCGCTTAAGGAAATGATAGACGCGGGCGAAGACTTTGATGAGGTAATAACTATAGGTCCGCTTATAATGATGAAATTCGTAGTTGAGGCTGTCAGACCTACAGGGATCCCCTGTACAGTTTCAATGAATCCAATAATGATAGACGGAACGGGAATGTGTGGTGGATGCAGACTTACCTTGCTTCGTGATGGCAAGAAGGTCACAGAATTTGCTTGCGTAGACGGCCCCGATTTTAACGGCTATGAGGTCGATTTTGATGAAGCTATGTCACGCGCGTCTATGTACCGTGATTTTGAACGTCATGCATATGAGAGCGCTTGCAACCTTTTTTCAAAGGAGGTAAAGTGATATGGCAAATATGAGCTTGAAGAAGAATGAAATTTCGACTCAGGACCCAAAGGTGAGAGCGCATAATTTTGATGAGGTTGCGATAGGATATGATGAAGCTACGGCGATTGACGAGGCAATGAGATGTCTTTCGTGTAGAAATATGCCTTGTGTTACGGGCTGTCCCGTGAATATCCATATTCCCGAATTTATTGCGAAAATAAGGGAGGGTGATTTTGAAGGAGCTTATCAGGTGATTTCAGAAACCTCAAGCCTTCCTGCTGTTTGCGGACGCGTTTGCCCTCAGGAAACACAGTGCGAGAGCAAATGTGTCAGAGGAATAAAGGGCGAGCCTGTGGGTATAGGTAGACTCGAGCGTTTCGTGGCGGATTGGCATAACGCTC
This sequence comes from Eubacteriales bacterium, assembly GCA_045534135.1. Classification (GTDB taxonomy): domain Bacteria; phylum Bacillota; class Clostridia; order Oscillospirales; family CAG-272; genus HGM12713. The sequence continues at coordinate 5,005 of JAZSJE010000100.1, read as the reverse complement.
ACTCAGATAGACCTTTACAAAAGATCCTACCCAACGGTCATAAGGTTGCTATTGTAGGCTCGGGGCCCTCGGGACTTACTTGCGCGGGGGACCTTGCTAAAAAAGGATATAAGGTCAGCGTATTTGAGGCGCTTCACGCAGCAGGCGGAGTTCTAATATATGGAATTCCGGAGTTCAGACTTCCTAAATCAATTGTAAAAAAAGAGGTTGATAACTTAGTTGCCATGGGAGTTGATATACAGACTAACATGGTTATTGGAAAGACACTTACGGTTGATGAGCTTTTTGATATGGGTTATGAGGCGGTTTTTATAGGCTCAGGCGCAGGCTTGCCAAATTTTATGGGAATACCCGGTGAGTCGCTTAAGGGTGTATATTCCGCAAATGAATTTCTCACAAGAGCGAATCTTATGAAGGCATACCGCGAAAATCCCGATACACCTATTATGAAAGGCGGCAGAGTTGCTGTTGTAGGCGGTGGAAACGTTGCTATGGATGCCGCAAGAACAGCACTCAGGCTTGGCGCAGAAAAGGTATTCATAGTATACAGACGTTCACTTGACGAGCTTCCTGCAAGACACGAGGAGGTAGAGCACGCAATGGAGGAGGGAATTGAGTTCAATCTTCTCACAAATCCCACCGAAATTATTGGATACGACAATCCCGATGATAAGAGAGATCCTAAAAACGGATTTGTTGTTGGTATGCGCTGTGTTAAGATGGAGCTTGGTGAGCCTGACGAGCGCGGAAGGCGCAGACCTGTGGAAATTCCGGACAGCGAATTTCTGATCGACGTTGACACGGTTATAATGTCTATAGGTACCTCTCCTAATCCCCTTATAAAAATGACAACAGAGGGTCTGGAGGTAAACCGCAGGGGCGGAATTATTGTTGAGGAAAGCACGGGCGCAACTACCAGAGAGGGAGTTTATGCGGGTGGAGATGCAGTTACCGGAGCCGCTACCGTAATTTCTGCTATGGGAGCAGGCAAAACAGCCGCCGCTGCCATTGACAAATACATCATGAATAAGAATTAAAAACAAAGCACAGCGCATTAGCGCTGTGCTTTGTTTTTTCCTTTGTCAAGATTTTGATTGTAAAGAGGGGCTTTTTCCACCGAAAGAATGGGTACGCATTTACCTTTGGCTACTATAAAGTGATCTATAAACGAAACACCGAGAGATTCAAGTAGATTTTTAATCTTTCCTGTTGCAAAAAGATCCTCTTTTGAGGGATTGGGGCTGCCCTTGGGATGATTGTGGACTAATATAGCGCCGGCGGCATTCTGAATTACGGCTTCTGTTGCTATCTCTCTGTTTGAAATAATATTTCCGCACGCAAATCCTTGGGAAAGCTTTTTGCATGAAAGCAGTTTTTGCTCCATATCAAAGAAAAGTATGTATGATATTTCGTCTTCTGTTCCAACAAAGAGATTTCTCATATAATCGCCAAGCGCGGCATATGAGGTTATAGCATCTACTGTCTTGGACTCGTGATTTTCATACCTGAAAAGTGTTTCCGCAATTACTCTGAAGAATAGTGCCGCGTTATCTCCCATTCCGTCTACGGATTTTAAAGCGGGTATACCTGCGTCAAGCACTCCTTTCAAGGAGCCGAATCTTTCAAGAAGCTTGTGCGCAATTTCGTTTGTATTTTTTCTCGGTACTGCATAGAATAAAAGCAGTTCCAGAAGCTCGTGGTCCTCAAATGATGATGCTGCAATTAAAAATCTGTTTCTTAGTCTTTCTCTGTGTCCTTCGTGAATCATAATAAAATCCTTTTCATAAATTTTTTATAAATAAATATTTCATTTTCTGTATTATACCACAATAGGAACAAAATATCAATATGTTTTTTGAAAATAGTATAAAATATTTTAAAATAATTCCAAAATAGGATGTACCAATGAAAAAATTAAATGCTATTGACTTTAAAATAAAGTTGTGTTAAAATTGAACTGAATAAAGGAGGTACGAAATGTCTATCAGATTTATAAAAGATAAAAAAAGATTTGTTTTAACTACAAAAAATACAGCGTATTCATTTGAGATCCTTAAGGATAGGTATCTTCACCATTGCTACTTTGGAAAGAAGGGCGTGGAAATAACTTCTCAAAATTATAGTAAGGCAGCCTTCAGTCCGTATATTCCTGAACACACAGAGAACTGTTCCTCAAACGATTTTGCTCAGGAAATATCTTTCTTTGGTTCAGGTGACTTCAGAGCTTCAGCATTGCGTATTTGCGGTGCAGACGGTACAGGCGTTACGGATTTTGTGTACAGCGGATACAAGATCTATAATGGGCGCGAGGAGCTTGACGGACTTCCTTGTGCCAGAGCCGATAAAAACACAAGGACACTTAAAATAATTATGAGTGATACCGTAACGGGCTGTATTCTCAGCCTTTATTATACTGTATTTTTTGATACGGATATAATAAGCCGCTATATGAAGATAGAGAATAAGGGAAATGGCAACGTAAGAATCGATAAATGTATGCCAATGATGCTTGATCTTGATCGTTCTGACCTTGAAATGGTTTCTTTGTACGGCAGACACATAGATGAGTGCAATCTTCAGCGAGTTCCGCTTCATCACGGCTCTCAGGCAGTATTTTCGCGCCGTGGAGCGTCATCTCACTTCTATAATCCTTTTATGGCTCTTTGTACACCTAAGACGACAGAGGAAAGAGGCGAGGTGTATGGATTTAACTTCGTTTATTCAGGATCATTTCTTAACGAGGTAGAGGTAGATCACTATGATAACACAAGAGTTCTTATGGGACTTGGAAGCGAGTGCTTTTCATATACTCTTGAAGCGGGAGATAGCTTTACGTCACCCGAGGCGATAATGACCTATTCTGCTCACGGCTTTGGAAAAATGACTCGAAATTTCCATAATTTTATACGTGAAAACATAATGCCCGAGAAGGCTAAAAAGCCACATCCCGTTGTACTTAATACCTGGGAGGCAGTATGGTTTGACGTAGATCAGGACCTTCTTATCCGCTTTGCCGATTCGGCTCGTAAGGTCGGTTTTGATATGGTCGTAATGGATGACGGATGGTTTGGAGCGCGTGATAATGACCGCGCAGGACTTGGCGACTGGTTTGTAAATAGCAAAAAATTCCCCGATGGACTCGGACCGTTTGTCGATAAGGTAAAGGAAAAGGGTGTACAGTTTGGTATTTGGGTTGAGCCTGAGATGATAAATCCTGATTCCGATCTTTACCGAGCACATCCGCAATGGTGCCTCAGAGTAAACGGCAGAGATCCCTTGCAGTCACGTCATCAGTTGGTTCTTGATATGACTAATGATGACGTTATAGAATACTTGAAGGATATTTTCACAAAGACCTTTGACGGTGTTGCTATTGATTATTTCAAATGGGATATGAACCGTAGCCTTTCTAACGTAGGCTCTTGCGCGCTTCCTCCCGAAAGACAGGGCGAGGTATATTTCAGATACGTAAAGGGAGTTTATAAGCTTATTTCGTGGTTTGGTGAGAAGTTCCCCAATGCTGTTATAGAAACCTGCTCCGGCGGAGGCGGACGTTATGATCTTGGTATGATGCAATATGGTATTCAGATATGGACCAGTGATAATACCAATCCCTATGATCGCACGGATATACAGTCTGCCGCACTTATGGCATATCCTGCATTGACTATGTCCTGCCACGTATCAAATCCGCATGGAAACATGAGATCCTTGGATTACAGATATAAGGTGGCTCTCGGCGGTATGCTTGGATATGAGCTTAATATCCTTGAGATGAGTGACGATATCAAAGCAGAGATGGCAAGGCAGATAAAAGAGTATAAGTCGCTTGAATATCTTATGAGAGAGGGGGATTATTATAATCTTGCTTCTCCCACAAAATATGATTACTCAGCTTATTATTACACCGATAAAGATGCGAACGAAATAGTTCTTACACTCATTGAAACCGCGAGATGCAAAAAGGGAAGCACAAAGCGTCTGGCAATAAAGGCAGCTATAGCAGATGCTGTTTATACAGATATTCGCACCAATAAGCAATATAGCGGTGATGAGCTTAGAAAGGGACTTTCTCTTACGCTTACTGGTGAGCCTGATTCTGCGCAATTATACTATTTCAAGAGGAAGTAAAAAATGATTTTTTACTATGTAAGACACGGAGATCCAACCTATGATCCTGATTGCCTTACCCCATTGGGAAAGCGTCAAGCAGAAGCGATAGGTAGACGATTTGCGGTGCACGGATTAGATAAAATATTTGCATCGACCTCTATAAGAGCTGAGCAGACAGCAGAACCTACTTGTGAAATATTAAAAAAAGAAAAGGTCGTGCTTGATTGGTGTAACGAGTCGTATGCATGGAATCAGCTTACTGTGGAAAAAGAAGGCGGAAGAAGAACGTGGTGCTTTCATCATGCTCCCACAAGAGAGCTTTTCGCCAGCGCGGATGTAAGAGCGCTTGGAAAGCATTTCTATGAGCATCCGCTTATTAAGGATGCTGAATTTTGTAAAAATACAAAATTTAAGGAGGGCCTTGAGAGAATACAGCATGAAGCGGATAAATTTTTCCTTTCGCTTGGATACAGACACGATTCTGAGAGGGGAGGATACATAGCCGAAGAACCGAATGACGATAGGGTGGCTATGTTTGCGCACCAAGGATTTGGGCTTGCCTTGCTTAGCTGTATACTTGATATTCCATATAACGATTTTTGTACCAGATTTGATTTTGGTCATACCGGAATGACTGTTATAGAGTTTTCGGCAGAAAAAGGAAAGCTTTGTATACCTGTTGTTCTACAGCATTCAAATGATTCTCATCTGTATAGAGATGGATTAGGAACAAAGTATCAAAACAGAATATTTATTTAACACAATTTTCGAAAAAACCATTGACAAAGAGAGTTTGTTGTGCTATAATATCGGCGTTGCGAAAAAAGCACCTTTAGCTCAGTTGGTAGAGCAACTGACTCTTAATCAGTGGGTCCCGGGTTCGAATCCCTGA
>JAZSJE010000111.1:0-14006 GCA_045534135.1 Eubacteriales bacterium | reverse complement strand
GACATGGCTACGATCCGACTTAGGCGTGCTTTGGCGCTAAGGTCGTGCCCGAAATAGCTATTCTTTACCCCGAGGCAAAAACAGCCGACAGTAAAAATCTCTACTCGCTTTCCTACCCCGAGCTTACCTCACTCAGAGGCTGGATAGATCTGCTTGGAGATTCGGGAGTAAGCAGCTCGGTAATATATGAGTATCAGCTCTCCGAAAAGCTCACGAGCTTCCCGCTTTTGATAGTTCCCGCTACGGATAAGCTTTCGGAGGGCGCGGCAGAGAGTATATGCGGATACGTCGAAAACGGTGGAAGGGTAATAATTGACCGTAAGAGCCTTAAATTCTTCGGGGAAAAAATGAAAATTTCCCAAAAGAGCTGTGAGGAGCGCCTTGTATATCTTGATAGCGGAAGCGCTCTTGCGGCTGCTGAATGTGAGTTTTCTCTGCTTGAGAGCGAGAGTGCCACTCCCTGCGCGTTTGCTTTTGAGGCTAATATCTACCGTGGACAGAGGCTTACCGCGGCGCTTTGCTCCTCAAACGACAGAGAGGGACGGGCTGTTGCTCTGGCGCTTGATCTCGGTAACGTTTATAATAACAATCAGTCAGGCACGCTGCGCGATTTTACCAGAGGTCTGCTGAGCGCTGTAGGCTTTGAGAGCATAGTGAGCGTTGAGGGCGAGAGCAGCGACTACGTTGAGGTAGTGCTTAGCGAAAAGAACGGCGGACTTCGAGTAAATCTTCTCAACACCGCGGGACCTCATTCGCAGAGAAACGTCAGAAGCTACGGACAGATACCGCCGCTTTACGGACTTACCGTGAAAATAAGGTCGGGCAGAGCTCCAAGGAGCGTTACGTCGGTGCCGAATGACCCTGCTCTTGAATGGAATTACAGTGACGGTATAATTACCGCAGAGCTAAAAAAGCTTTCGATACACACCTGTATCATGATAGACTACTGATCGAGAATGGCGAAAAAAGTAAGGATAAAAATAGGCGAGAGGGAGATACTTGCCGATGCGGGAGAGCTCCTTTCGGATATTTTAGATATGGAAAAGCCCTGCGGTGGGCAGGGAAGATGCAAAAAGTGCACGCTTAAGGTAAACGGCACAGACGAGCTTGCGTGTAGGTATATAATTGAAACCGATATCGAGCTCGAGCTTCCCGAAGCTTATGAGATAGAAAGCCAAACGGGACTTTGCGAGAACGGAGAGATTACCGAAAACCTCTGCCTTGCGCTCGACGTGGGCACGACAACGCTCGCTCTCGCGCTTGTGTCGCTTGATGAAAAAAAGGCGGTCAGGGTGCTTACTGCCACAAATCCGCAAAGAAAATTCGGTGCTGACGTTATCACCAGGATAGAATATTGCCAGAAAAACGGAGTGGGCGCGCTCCAGACAGCTCTTGTCGAGGCGATAAACCGAATGATAGCCGAGCTTGGAGTCAGTGTCCAAGCTATGTACGTTGCGGCAAACGTCACTATGCTTCATACCCTTTTCGGTGTGGATTGCTCGGCTATGGGCGCCGCGCCTTATACCCCTGCGTTTCTTGAAAAAAGGTGTGTTGAGGCCGAGAAGATAGGTGTTATAGGTGTAAAAAAAGTAATTTCCTTGCCCTCTGTATCGGCATTTGTTGGCGCCGATATCGTGGCGGGGCTGAATGCGGTCGGCATACCCGAGGACGGAAAATACAATATGCTCATAGACCTTGGAACGAACGCCGAGATCGTGCTATATTCCAATAGATCGGGCGTTGCGACCTCTGCCGCGGCAGGTCCGTGCTTTGAGGGGGCTAATATATCCTCGGGCATGAGCGCCACAAGGGGAGCTGTCTGCTCCTTTGAGCTGAGCTACGGACACGCGGAATGTAAAACTGTTGGTGACGCGCGAGCAGAGGGTATCTGCGGCACGGGGCTGATAGATATAATTTCCGAGCTGCTCAAAAACGGGATCATAGATGAGTCGGGATATATGGAGCGCGACTATGAGATAGCCAAGGGCGTATGTCTTAGTGTTGATGACGTAAGACAGTATCAGCTTGCAAAATCGGCTGTCTACTCGGCAATACTTGCCCTGGTAAGATACGAGGGGATAGGCTTCAAGGATATTTCAAGGGTGTATATATCGGGTGGATTTTCCTCGAAAATAAATATCCCGAATGCCGCAGCGAGCGGACTTTTACCGCGGGAGCTTGTGGGAAAAACCGACGCGCTCGGTAACAGTAGCCTACAGGGAACGCTGAGATATGCCTGCGAGGGCGGAGATATAGAGCGCTTCGTGAAGCTCATAAAATACGTAGACCTATCGGAGGATCCTTATTTTGCAAAGCATTTTATTGAGAATATGAGCTTTAGTTAGAGCTTGGCAGGATATTTTATGTCACTTTTCCCAAAAAGCGGCGCGAAAGCTTAGCACCAAAATAAATATGTCGCTTAAATCAGAGCGTATATTTGTGAATTTCTCAATACAAATATTTGAAATCGACGTAAAACCCTTGCTTTTTTAAGGATGTTGTGTTAGAATATATTGCAAATTACCGAGAAAGGAGAGCGGGTATGGCAAATCATAAGATGATAAAGACCGTGGCGCAGAATAAAAAGGCGTATCACGACTACTTTGTCGATGAAAAATATGAAGCGGGCATCGCTCTCTACGGTACGGAGGTCAAAAGTATCCGAATGGGAGCGGTAAATCTTAAGGACACCTACTGCTCGCTCAAAAACGGAGAGCTTTTCGTCATAGGTATGCACGTCAGCCCATACGAAAAGGGAAATATTTTTAACCGTGAGCCCAGACGCGAGCGCAAGCTGCTTATGCACAAGCGCGAGATTATGAAGCTCGGCGGTCTTATGACGCAGAAGGGATATACCCTCGTCCCGCTATCACTCTATTTTTCGGGCAAAAATCTCAAGGTTGAGATAGGACTATGCCGAGGCAAAAAGCTCTACGACAAGAGAGATGCCCTTGCCGAAAAGCAGGTAAATAGGGAGATGGACAGACAAATGAAAGGAGCTTCGAGAGGATATGACGATTGATATGAGAGCCTACGCAAAGGATTTTATGAATGAAATAGGCTTTGATAAAGATGCCGTAGCGTCACTTTGCGCTGACCTTGATAAAATTCTTGAAAACGCAGAGGCGAGGGCTCTTTTTGAGGAATGCGTCGCGCTTTACGAGGAGAATATCGACAGAAATTACAACGAGCTCGCGGAAAAGGCAGACAGAGCGGGTGAGTGCGCGGGAGTGCATACATATGCTGCCGAAATGCTTATGTTCATTATGCTTTCAAAGCACCTCAGGGAGCTTTACAGAGAGAAAAATATAAGCGATAAAATCTGGTTTGACAGTATGAGCGACCTCAAATGGAAGCTTTGGGAGTGCAAGGCGGTCAAGGGAATATGGGGCTCGTTCGTGGGAGTGTGGTACTACCGATTTTTCGATATGACGCGATTTGCGCTTGGCAGACTTCAGTTTGAGATGGGGGAGGTCAACGACGAGTGCGAGATAGGCGGCAGAGAGATAAAGAAAGGAATGAAGGCAATTTCAATTCATATCCCCAGAACGCTCACGCCTCTCACGCCCGAAAGCAGACTTGACGCATACAGACAGGCGGTTGGCGTTTTCGGAAAGGAATTCGGAGAACAGCCCGTACTGTTTGCGTGCCATAGCTGGCTTCTTTCAAAGGAGCTTCCCGATATGCTCAAGGACGGTTCCAATTTAAAGGGATTTATCGAGGATTTCCACATAGCAAAATACGAGATTGCCAATGAGGGCTACTACGGCGATGCGTGGAGGCTTTTCGATATGGACTATACGGGAAATATCGACGATTATCCCGAGGATAGCTCACTCAGACGCAACTATAAAGCGTACCTCAAAAACGGAGGACGAATGGGCTGGGGAATGGGATTTTTCTTTGCGGAGGACGTAATAGGGTGAGATATCTCCCTCACCCTTTACAATATACTTCTTCACTTTTCACTATTACTTTTTACTTCAAATTATGGGTCCGTAAAGGTTTCGACGGGGATTTTGAGGTATGATAAGCGGGTAGAGCCGGGTAACTCTTAAAAGGCCCAATTTAAAATTAAACGCTAACAATAATAAAGTAGCAATGGCTGCCTAAGGGCAGTGCCGCGGCAATAATGCCGCCCGTTCCTCCCGAGAGTATCGCGGCTCGGGACTGAGCGTCAAGTAAGCGGTGAACGTGCGTCGGTGTTTCGCCATTGAGCCGACCACGCAGAAAATGGCTACCCAAATCGGAAGTCTGTCCGTCGACGTCCGACGAGGGGAATTCCAAATGACGTACTACACCCGAAGAAGGTCATATCAAGAGGTTTTCGGACAGGGGTTCAATTCCCCTCGGATCCACCATTCAATCTCTCGTAATGAGAGAAATTACAAAAATACGCCTTATAGCAAGCTTTTCCTTGCCATAAGGCGTATTATCGTCTTTTTGGAGTTTTGAGGGTGAGGACGGATAAATTTGCGAAAAAACGTAAATTTTGTGGATACCCCGTAACCAACCCCTAAAAAGTAAAATGCATATCTTGAAGACTATTGACTTTTATGGTATAATATATATATAGTTATACTTTCAGTGCTGAAACACATCAAAGGAGCTAAAAATGGCAAATTATGTTGAAGATAATATTGAGCAAATTATTCCAAGCGTAGTGGATAAATATTGGTGTTATGATTTAAATGAAGAAAAGCCAAGCGAAGTTTCTATATTTACCGAGAACAAATATTATTGGAGAAATAGTACAGGCGTTTTGTTTTATAGAGCTCCTTTAGAAATTGATAAACAATCAACCCAAACTTCTCATGCAGAAGCCTTTTTCTATTGTTTATTAAAACAGATATTTTCAGACGCAATACACAGAGCTAAAGTACAAGCAATAGAAATGGATATTTATATTCCAAGTATTAATGTTGCGATTGAATATGATGGCAGTTATTATCATAAAAACAAGTTAGAGCAGGATTTGCAAAAGAACAAGCAATTGAACGAACTTGGGATTTATGTTATTCGGATACGTGACATAAAGTGTCCTCGGTTAGTGGATAGAAACAACTCTATTATAGATTGTGCATACGAAAGACATGATTCAACTATACAAAAAATTTTGTCAGCAATTTATAGGCATATAACCAAAAAGCAAATAGTAGTATCTCAAACTATCTGCAAAAAACTCAAAAAATATTCTCCTTTGAATTATGATTTTTCTGATGAAAATGTAGGAAAATGTTATACATTGAGAAACGATGATCCAGACAAATATTCTAATGAAAGGGTTAAAAATTATTATCTATATCACAAAGATAATATTTTCAATCAAGAAGAATGGAAAAAACTTTTTGTTTTAGCATATAGCGTGCCTCAATATAGAGGGATTCCTAACGATTTCACGCCCAAGAGCCATCAATTATTTGATGGTATCGAAGATATGTCTGTATCAAAAAGATATTACGATGCATTGGACCGACTTCGCAAAAAAGATGATTCATATGATCTTGCTATGTTAATGGTTATGAGCCAACAACATAATCTACATAAACTTTTAGCAATGAGTCCTTCTGAAATAGATTGTTTTAGAAATGAATTAAAAATAAGAACAGAACGCTGTTTGGAAAAAATGTCGCAACATCTTCCTAAATAGACTGTTCTACATAAGTCTATGGAGTAACAAATATAAGTATTATGAAGTATAAGATTAAAGAGCATATAAAAGAACTCGATTTAGTTGTAAATATCAAGGATACATATCCTAAGTGTTTGTTAGACATGAAAAAAAACAAAGCATATCATGAGCATGTATTTTACACATATTTGCAAACAAATAACGTCCATTTAATAGCATATCATTGTACCCGACTAACAGATTTTGAAATTAATGAAATAAAAACTAACGGCTTAAACTATGGCGGAAAGGATCTCTTATATAAAAAAATCGAAAATCTACCGGAATCTTGCAATGATATAAAAGATGATTTATTAAAGCATGTTAAAGGTTTGAGACACACCCAAGCCGATCAATCTATATATGTTTCATTTGGAAACCTTGATTTGGACAATAAAATTGCTTCATACGAAACATTCACCGAAAATTGGGGTGGCGAAAGTATCTATAATTTTTATGACAATCCACACAGCCGCCATGATCAATCACATTTGCGATATATAAAAAATAAATTACATGATGTTTCCACGCCTTGTATTATTATATTAAGATGTCCTCCAAACGTTTACGATGCTCTTTCTCGATGTGGTTTTTACAATAATTTCATGACGAAAAGTATTAAAACTCTTTTTGATTCATTAAATTTGAAAACTTTCGTTCCCGAAGTAATTGATATTGTCAAATTAACCGAATATTCAGGACTTGATTATTCGTAAAGGTACACAACACTTCTTCTTTAAAACAATAAAAAAGGACAGGGCGGCTTGAATTTTCATTCAAACCGCCATATTTTTTTAGGAAACCTTACAATATTCGAACCTTACCTACAGAATTATCTCAAAACGGTCTATGACATTCCTCCCTAACTCCGCTTTCTCCCTCGCTATGCCGAGCCAATCCATATCCCCTTTTTCGTGATAATGGGCAGTCACGCCTCGGATCCACCAAAAAAAGAAGGTCACGCAAAGGGGACGTACTCTTAGGGACAGTTTTTGAAATTCATTAGAATACGTTACCTACCGACAGGAGGACATATGAGGTTTTACGCTCTCTGTCCTCTTTGTTTATCTATCGGGCGGCGAAAAGAGCCTCCCTTGTGTAAAGGGAGGTGGCACGGCAATGTTTGCAACGCAAACTTGCAACGGAGCGTAGCGAAGTATGCTTGCCGTGACGGAGGGATTGTAAAAGCAACAGTTACACAAAAACAATCCCTCAGCCGCCTTCGGCGTCAGCTCCCTTTACACAAGGGAGCCTTTTTTATGTTCACCTATGACGTATAAATTTTCCTGACAAGCACTGCTTTTGTAGACACAAACGCAAAATACGGCATATCCCTTTCGAGATATACCGTATTCTTGCAAAACTGTCCTTTAGGGTACGACCCTAAGCGTGGCCTTCTTTTTTACGCCCCCATACAAGCAGGGAATCAAGAGCTTGGCGGAGAGGGCTTTTGTTTGACGTAACAGAGGCGCCCTCTGCTACATATACACATCAAATCTGCGTTTCGTTGAAGAAATTAAAAAAATTTTTAAATTATACCATGATTGTTCCTCGGTGTCAATTGTCGCAAAAAACATTTTATTGCTTGAATATTCGGGCGAAATGTGATATTATTACTTATAGAGATAGAATTCCATTCTATATTTATTGAATTTATTGCGCGTGGGGTCATTATGAAAAGATATTTTTTGCGGATATTGCTTATATTTTTAATTCTGTTATGCGCAGCATCGGTATCGGGATGTGTGAGCGAGGAGACTGCCGATACTACGGTGTCGACCTCGGGCAGCACGAGCGACCCTGTGCAGGAAAAGCCTGACGGTCCGTACCGCTTCAGATCGAGCGAGCTTGATCGCTACGTTATCGTCTATGACTCAAGCGCAACCGATTACTACAGGCTTGCTCTTGAGCTTGAGCGTCAGATATATTCCAAATACGGCAAGCGTCCCGCTCTCGCGCGCGACGTCAACACCGACCCATCGATGTATGAGATACTTCTCGGTGACGTTGAGGGCAACGGCTCCAAGGGCAGAATAATGGAATACTCTATCAGGGTAGAGGAGGGAAGATTGGTTATAAGCTCGGGTGGAGCATTCTCTGCCGAAAAGGCTGTGAGCTATCTTTGCGAGCATCTTTTTGACGGAGAGGATTTTGCTCTTGAGCTCGGTGAATACAAAAAAGAGTCCTTTCTCTCGGGCGGCGCTGCTTTGAGCGACGGCAGCTCCGCGAGAATAATGTCGGCAAATCTTCTTGCCGATGACTTTGCCGCTGACTCCTATGACACCGCTGACTGCCGCGCGGAGCTTTTTGCGGGCATGCTTATCTCCTATACTCCCGACGTTCTGGGACTCCAGGAGACCGATCAGGCATGGGGAGAGGCTCTTGACGTTTATCTTCCAAGGCTGAAGGAGATATACGGCATAAGCTATTCAAGGCATCTTGACATGATCGAAGGCAAGATCAACTACACCTCGCTTCTTTATCGCTCGGACAAGCTCAGGGTAGAGGAGAGCGGGGCAGAGATCTTCTCCTGGTGGACAGATCCTGTCTTTAATCACACGTATCATATGCGAAACATAAGCTGGGCACGCTTTTCACCGCTTGAAAATGAGGGCGAGAGCTTTATCGTTGCCAATACTCACTGGTCTTACAGGACTGAGCACGCAAACGGAAGCACCTATCTTTCGGGAGCCGATGCTCCTGTCGCGACAAACGAATTAAGGAACTTGTGCAAGAACGAAACGAGTGAGCTTATGTCCTCTCTGGCACAGAGCCACGCTGATACCCCTATCTTCCTTACGGGTGACTTTAACACCTCACTTTCGCTATTTACCGATTACGGCTGGACACCTGCCTCCTTTAGAATAATAAGTGAAGAAGCAAGGACTGCGGGCACAGCTATCTCGACTGTTCCTCAAAGCAACCATTTCGATCACATTTTCGGCACAGGGGATTATTCGGTCAAGCGTTATGAGTTTTTCAAGGACGTAAATCATCACAGCGCTCTTTCCGATCATCCATTCGTCTACGCCGACGTAAATTTTTCGGGGGATAGCCAATAGGCAGAAGGAGAAAAAATGCTTGAAAAGATATCACGCTCGGCAGTTAACGGCTTTTTAACTGTTGACAAAAAAAGAATTGTAAACGGCAGGGGAGAGGAGTTTTTGCCTCTCGGTGTCGCGTTTGGAAACTGGCTTCTCTGCTAGGGCAATATGTGGGCATTCGGAGAGGGCAACTACTATGACCGCCCCAGGCGCTTTGAGGCTCTTATCCGTGAGCTTTGTGGGGACGAGTACGCAAGCACGTTCTGGGATCGCTTTCATGACAGCTTCATAAACGAAGCTGATATCGAGGCTATCGCGAATTACGGCTTTAACTCTGTGAGGATACCGATAAACTCGAGGATCCTTCTTCGCGAGGGACCGGGCATCTCGTTCATAGAGGAGGGCTTTAAGATATTGGACAGATGTATAGATTGGTGCGAGAAGCGAGATCTCTATGTTTTTCTTGATCTTCACGGGGCTGTTGGCGGGCAGACGGGCACACATATAGACGATTCGATAAACAATATTCCGCGTCTGTTTATAGATGAGGACTGCTATGAGAAAACTCTTGAGATATGGCGTGAGCTTGCGCGCAGATACCGCGACAGATGGATCGTTGGCGGATATGATCTGCTTAACGAGCCGCTCAGCGGCGATCACAAGAAATACAACGATCGGCTGATAAAATTTTATGAGGACTGCGTTAGGGCGATCCGAGAGATAGACGACAGACATATGATCATCATAGAGGGAACCGACGGAGCGTCAAATCCCGCGCCCTTTGTGAAGTGCTTTGATAAAAATTCGGTCATAAGCTTTCATATGTATTGCCAGATGCCGTGCGAGGAGATATTTGAGCCTTGGCTGGAGCTTCGTGAAAAATTCGGGCTTCCTCTTTGGCTTGGAGAAACGGGCAGAGGACGTCCCGAATGGTTTACCGCGTCCTATATGATGGCGCTCCAGATGGGAATAGGCGTTAATTTCTGGCCGTGGAAGCGCACGGCGTGGCGCGTGGGAGCTTGCTCTGTGCCCGCTCCCGAGGGCTGGGAGGAGATCGTGGCATATACCCGTGGCGGCAAGCACCCCGGATACGAGCGCTCTCAAAAAATACTTGATCAGTTCATTTTTAACATGCGATATGAAAACTGCGATAAGCGTGATAATATCGTGAATGCTGTTCTCAGACGCCCCGACGTGAGAGTGCCGGGAATTGCCTTTGACGTTTGCTCAAAGGGCAACCTTGGCGAGAGAAACGAATACGGATTTAGAAATTCCTCGGGATATAAGATCGAGCTTAAGGACGGAAGAAATCTTGAACGTCTGCCGAGCATGGATATATGCGAGGTCGCGTGGGATGCGCTTACTCTGGTGCTCGGAGAGGGAGAAGCTGTTTCATATACCGCGATGAGCATACCTGCGGGCTGCCCGTTGATATTGGAGGCAGAGGCAAGGAGCGATGCTACCGTGAAGGCTTATCAAAACGGAAGATTTCTTTCTTCCCTGACGCTCAAGGGCGGGGAAAACCTGAGAAAAGCGCTCGGCAGCCTTGACGCCGCTGATGAAGCATCGATAACGCTTGAGATGATAAAGGGAAGCGTAAGGCTTCATGCCCTTTGCTTTGGAGATATCGAGGAATCGCGATATGAGGGATTTCTCGAAATAGAGATCCCTAAAAACTAATGAAATTTAAAGTATGTACTTTGTTGTAGATGCTTGGTGTGATATAACAAAGAAAATATCCTATTTGTGAGTTGAAAGGAAGTCAAGATGGTGAAAAGCAAAAAGAAACTCTTGACGGTGATAGTGTTAGTTGCCGTTATTGCCCTTATTGTTCTTCTAGTTGTTTTCTTAGCCTCAAATCCAAAAGGAACTGTAGAAAACGAAGAATTTGTATTTGAGCTTTTAGAGGATGATACATATGCGTTAGTGGGATACAACGGTGACAAGAACGTTGTAATTATTCCCGGGGTTCATAAAGATAAAGATGTTACTGCCGTTGGAAAAAGAGTTTTTTATGAAAACAATAAGATAACTGAGGTTGTAGTGCCTGAAAATGTTTTGCGCATTGATGATTATGCTTTTTCGTATAGCAAATCCCTTAAAAAAATTTCTTTGCCGTCGACACTTAAGACAGTAAAAGCCGATGTGTTTGGAGGTTGCGATTTTGTTTCTAAAGTTTATTTTGGCGGATCGGTAGAGGAATGGTGTAGTATTGATTTTGAAGGCTTTTGGTCTAATCCGTTGCTACATGGTACGGAGTTGTTTATAAACGAAGAAAGAGTAGAAGAAATTGTTTTTTCCGAAAATTGCGGAACAATAAAGCCTTTTGCTTTCAAAGACTATAACTATTTGAGAACAGTTTCTTTTAACGGACAGAATGAAATAGGGCACGGTGCATTTTGGGGGTGTTCGACCTTGTATGATGTTGAATTTCCAGACGATTCTGTAATGCAGATAGGAAAAAATGCTTTTAAGGGGTGTACGAACTTAACGAGTATAAATATTCCCAGCGGCATTTCTGGTATTGATGTAACGGCCTTTGAAGATTGCCTGAAGTTGATTGAGGTGACAAATTGCTCTCCTAATGTGGACAATATTTTTGAAGACTATAAAAGCGCGGGATGGTATCCGTTAAACTATAATGAGGACAAATGCGTTATAGATAACGTGAACGGTTTTTTATTTGTAACAGAAGAACTTCAAGATGGATTTACAGATAAAATAGTGTATTTGCTAGGATATAAAGGAAGTACTAAGGATTTGGCGTTGCCCAGCGATTACAAAGGGGAAGATTACACAATATATATGAATGCTTTCTTGAACAATCCGTATATAGAAACCGTCAATATTGCAGATGGCGTGAATCGAATACATTTCAATGCATTTGAGGAATGTGTTAATCTAAAAAAAGTTATATTTGGAACTAATTCAAGGTTGATAGATATTGTTGCAGGAGCATTTAAAAATTGTATCAGATTGGAGGATATAGTGATTCCATCAAGTAAAGTGGACAGTAGTTTTTTTGCTTTTGAAGGCTGTGTTGGAATTAAAAATGTCGTTTACGATAATGCGATATATATTCCTGCCAAGGATAATCCACATTATTATTTGGTCGGTCCTGTGAACAAAGATATAGAATCCTGTCAAATTAATGATTTTTGTATAAAAATCAATGCATATGCTTTTAAAGATTGCCTTTCCTTGAAAGAAATTTCCATAGGCTCAAGAGTAAAAGAAATAGGCCCCTATGCTTTTGAAAATACAGCGGTAGAAAAAGTAGTAATTCCGGACAATGTAACTTATGTTTGCTTTTATGCCTTTAGTAATTGTAAAAACTTGAAAGAAATTTATTTTTCTTCAAATCTTAATGCCATAGACTCTAATATTTGCTACGGGTGTTCTTCGTTGGAAAAGATAACTATTTATAGTGGCATGGAAGCTATTTATGTAAATGCGTTTGAAGATTGCACCTCATTAAAATATATATATTTTAATGGAACCGTAAATCAATGGAAAGACATTGCTTTTGAAAATCAGTATTGCAATGCTTCGGATTGGGGTAGTAATATAGGTGATTATACTGTCTATTGTATAGATGGTGAGGTTAATAAGAACGGTGAACTTATAAGTTCTTAATAAAAAAGCCGATACAATAAGTATCGGCTTTTTCTATAACGTTTTGTGGAAATGAGGCTATAAAATTTATTTGTTTACCGTTAGTGGCGACATTTGGTGGCTCAAAAGCATTATACCACAAAATTGTTGAGAAGTCAACAATTTTGTGGTATTTTTAAATGTTGTTATTCAGAAACGTGAAAATTCACATACTCAAAGACAAAAGTTAGCCTTGGTGGTATAGATGCGCGCTATTCGATCCGTATAGCCTCGCCACCGATGGCGTTTAGCATTTCCTCGGCTGCTTTGCTGAAGTCGTGCGCTTCTATTATAAGGGGCTTTGTCAGCGCTCCTCTCGCAAGGATCTTGACGTAGTCGCTCTTTTCGCTTATAAGCTTCTTTTTCTTAAGCGCGTCGGGCGTGACAAGCTCACCCGATCTGAATTTTTTTGCTATGACGTCAAGATTTATCTCGGCTCGGTGAGAGGCGCTTCGTGCCTCTGTGGGGGTGGAGCTATTGTGATCCTCGGGGATATCCTCGCTCAGGATAAATGCCTGAATATCTTCCTCACAATCATTTCCCACGGCACAGAGAACAGGGATTTTCTCCCTCTTGGGCAACGCCTTCTTCTCTGCCTTTGGCAGGGATTTTGGCTCGCTTACGCGCATGCTGTCATACGCGCTACGCGGCATCTGCGCGCGCCTTTTCTTTTTTTGAGCACAAAGCTCTGCCTTGGCAAGAAAAGCTATTCCGCATCCGAGCGCAAGCGCTGCGACCGCAAGAAGCACGGTAAGACTCACGGCATTATTTGGTTTGATTTTGAGTGCGGTAGCTGTAAAGAATGGGCTGAAGCCGTAGAGGAAATTCTTTTGGAGCATGTCCTTGTCCTTTCTTTTTCTGTTGTAGCGTAAAAACAGTATAAAGCAGAATGCGACTACCTCAAAGACCAGAAGAATAATGAGGATTATCAAAAGAGGTGTAAGATCGACCGTGCTTTCGCAGACGACGTAATAGTGCGACAGGTGCGAAAGGTCAAGTGAGATGAGCATGTCGCGCTGCTGAGTGGGATAGTATTCTACCTCTGAGTTGTTATCTACAAAAACCAATCCCAGCACGTTTTCCTCGCGCAGTGAATCGGGAAGAAGCAGCTGCAAAGAATAGCCTTCGGCATCGTGAGAGATATTTGAAAGCGTGATGTCGAGTCCCATTGCCACGACGCATTTTTTCATAAGGCTCAGTTGCTCGTCGCTTGCCTTGCCGTAGATCTTCAGCGTTTTGTCCTTTACGGCATCGCGAATGATCGACTGAAGGCGGTCGGTATCTGTCGGCACGAGCGGCTTTACGGCAAAGGCGGCAGAGGGAGTTATAGCGCCTGCCGAGTATATTCTTGCCCACAGTCCTCCTGTGCTGAAATTGTATCCGAGAGGATATTTTATGCCTGCCGAGAGCAGATTCTCAGCGCCCGAGGTGTATATGATATCCCGTGGCACGGAGCCAAGCAGCTTGACGCACTGCGCTAGAGAAAGCTTGAGAGCGGAGAGCTCGGATACGTCGCTGAATTCACAAATGCTTTTTATGCTTTCGTCGTAGATGCTCTTTGCCAGAGCCAGATTGTCTGCTGAGTATAGAGAGGCATTGTCGGTACAGGATCTCAGCGCCTCGGCAAGAGCGGCAAG
>JAZSJE010000216.1:0-3344 GCA_045534135.1 Eubacteriales bacterium | reverse complement strand
ACCTACCTTGACCTCTGTAGAGCCGTCAGAACGCTCTACGCCGTCTCTTTTGTTTATGACCTTCACTCCTCTTTGTACGTGCAGAACTCGTCTCTCAAGGTCTATATCGCTGTTCAAAACTCCGAGCATTTCGCCTGCTCTCAGTCCTGTGTTCAGCATAAGGATATATACCCCTGCTTGGCGGTATAGCTTCTTACCTGTTTTGTAACTCTTTTTCGCTTCGGCTTTTAGCTTTTCTATTTCTTCTGCCGTGAACACTGTTACTGTCTCACTCGTCGGCAAGTCTTCCTTTTCTTGAATTGCGTAGAAATTACTTTTCTTAATCATCGGAGCACTATTCATCGGATTTTTGTTAATAAGCTCTTGCTGTGTCAGATACCTGAAATATTCATTTAGTATGTTGTGCACTTTCTTAACAGTTGTATAAGCATATCCCTCATTCATCCAATGATTGAGGACTTTTTTAATGTCAGCTGCTGTTATGTTGCCAACCACTTTATTGCCTATTAAGGGGTATATTTGGTTTTCGATAGTACATTCGTATCTGTCGTAGGTCGTTCTCTCAACCGATGGGAACTTGAACACCTGAAGCCAATTTGTCATGCTGTCACGTAGCGTTTTATTTGCCTCTATTGAGGTTTCAATCTCGTTATTAAAATTCTCAATATAGGCAGTTATCTTTTTGTTGACCTCTTGTTTTGTCGTTCCTGAAAAACACTTGCGTTTTCTCTCTCCACTCTCGTCCATATACCACACCGTTCCGCCCCAACGACCGTCTGTTCTCTTGAAGGCGTTTCCGTTTGTTAATAGCTTTTTTGTTACCATATATTTCTCCTTTCTTTTACTAACAACAATACCATAAAGCTTGATATATATCCAGCGGTATCGTTGAGAATTATCAATTTGTTATCATTTGCAGACAATAAGAAAAAGGCGCCAAGGGCAGACATTGCCTATCCCTTGATACGCCTTATGTTTTGAGGTGTTTGTGCCCGAATTTTTGCTAAATTGGCGCCAGCAGACACCTTTGGTTTGTGTTGTGACCTACACCTGTTATTCTCCGAAGGTCCTTGAAATACCTTGTTTTTTGCTTTTCGCTCGGCGTTGCCGTGCGATGTGTGACGCCGTGAACGAGACACGTCTTTATCCTGCTTGAAAATCGAAGTTATAATTTTAACATAATCATCTGACAATAGATTCATGAACAATCAGAACCTAACTTTCGGATTTTAGAACGTTATCTCATGTCCGCTATCGGCAGACTCGTAGATAGCGGTAAGTATTTTCATAAGCGCTATACCGTCGTCGGCGGTATTTATGCAAGTCGTAAGTCCTCTTGCACTATCAACGAAATGGTCTATCTCGCGAGAGAATGCTTTATCAATATCAAGTCCGTTGTTTCCCACAAAGCTTACGTCGGAAAGATATCCGTCGGTCGTTCCGTAGAGCGTTATGCTCTTGTCCATCTTAACTCCTGCTTCAGTACCGAATATCTGAATATTGTTTACCTCTTCTCCCGTATTAAGCGAGAAGCTCATCTCAACTGACATAACGACACCGTTATCAAATCTTATAAGAGCAGAAGCAAGATCCTCGCAATCGCAAATATCATTTGCCGTAGAGCTTGCGGATACGTACGCCTTAGGTGTCTTTACTTCATTGCGGTTACCAAGCTTTCTGAACGTAGTTCCGTAAACGGATATCACGTTAGGCATGCCCATAAGATAACGAACGAGGTCTATGGAATGAACGCCAAGGTCGATAAGCGGTCCGCCTCCCGAGCGGCTCTTGTCACCAAACCAGCCGCACGGGTTTCCGTTTCTTCTGATATTCGCAACCTTTGTATAATAGATATCACCAAGAACACCGTTCTTTATAAGATCGTTTACCATAAAGCAATCCTTGCCGAAACGGCGGACGAAGCCTATCATCAAAAGCTTACCGTTCTTCTCTGCAGCCTCCTTCATGGCGATAGCGTCCTCTACGTTGGTCGCCATAGGCTTCTCGCAGAGAACATGCTTACCCGCCTCAAGCGCCATTATCGTACAAGGCGCATGAGCGCTATTCCACACACATACGCTTACAGCATCAAGCTCGGTAAGCTCTTCGAGCATCTTTGCCTCGTCAGTGTAAAGACGGGTAACTCCATATTTTTCTCCCATCAGTCTAAGTCTTGCCTCGTTAATATCGCAGAACGCGTAAAGTTCAGCGTTTTCATTGGCGATATACGAATTTATGTGCATAGAGGAAATACTTCCCACGCCGATAACGGCGACCTTAAATTTACTCATTCCTTATCCCTATCTTTAGTTATTTTCTATTATGCCAAGCAAATGTCTCTTGGCTGCATAGATATCTGCCGCAGGATTGTCTCCGACCTCACGCTCTATGGTAAGGAAACCCTTATAGCCTATATCCTCAAGCGCCTTAAGATATGCAGGAAAATCAACGCTTCCCTGTCCGAGAGGTACTTCCTTGAAGTAGTTTATGCTATGAAAATCCTCAGGACGAGGCGTTACGCGATAGATAAACTCGGGGTTGGTCCTCTCAAGCATAACGCCGTCCTTGGCGTGCGTATGAACAATATAATCCTTAAGATTATATACCGCTTGCACGGGGTCGTCGCCCGTGACCATAACGAGATTTGCGGGGTCAAGATTTACGGCAACACCCGTAGAGCCAAGACTGTCAAGGAACTTTTTAAGAACTGCCGAGGTCTCGGGCCCCGTTTCGATAGCAAAGTGCGAGCCTATGCTGTCTGCATAGCGGCTGAGCACAAAGCAAGCCTCTTGCATTATCTTATATCTATCGAGGGTATCGTCCTCGGGAACTACACCGATATGCGTGGTAACTATATCCGTCTCCAGCTCTTTTGCAAGGTCAAGTATCCTCTTGGACTTTTCTATAAGCTCGGGGTTCTTCTCGGGTCTGAAAAAGCCCATGCCCAAGTCACCGCAAAGCGCGGAGAATTTTAATCCGTTGGATTTTACGAAATCAAGAAGCTCCCTTCTCTTTTGAGGCGTAAGGCTTTCGGGCGAATTCTCTCCACTCGTGCTATACATCTGTATACCGTCAGCCCCAAGCTCTGCCGCCTTGCGAATAGCTGTGTAGGTATCCGTGCGGAAAGAATCGATAATTACCCCAATAGGAAATCTGTACATTTTTATCCCTCCAGATAAAACAATACTTTTTGATTTTTTATATTAAATAATATCTAAAAAAGCAAATTTTTAAGATAAAACGTCAAGCCCACAACAACGCCGATATACTGCTTCCATCTTTAACCTCCTAAGCTTATTATTTCGAGCCGATGGATTCCTTTCTTAGCTTGTTGGCTGTCCTGC
>JAZSJE010000019.1:0-3487 GCA_045534135.1 Eubacteriales bacterium | reverse complement strand
CCCTACGCAGTTGTTACCGAGCAAGGCAAGATAATCACAGCCAATGCCGCATCCGCAAATCTTGCATTTATACTTGAATCTCTTTTCAATGTGGATATAAATTCTCTTTGCTCTATAAATTTTGAGGAGCTCATTGATTTCTATAATAAAAAAACTACCTTAGAGGCAGATGAAGAAATACAAAGCTATGAGGAGATATTCCTCAATGACGTACGCAGAGTAGAAATTGCCGAAATAAAGGGACACAAATTCCGTATGGAATGCTATCCCCTCTCCTCGAAGGGAAAAACCTATTACATGGTAGTATTCCACGATATTACCGAGCTGAGCAATCTTGCAAAGCTCCATCACGATCAGCATACCGCTATAGGATATATCGTTATAGATAATCTTGAGGAGATTGCTCAGTACGTTAAAGTGACCTATCAGGATGAAACAAGAACCGTAGGTAAGCTGCTTGACGATTGGGCTTCCCGTATGGGTGGCGTAATAAGAGAGTATGAAAACAACAAGTTTTTAATACTCCTTACACAGAAAATGCTCCTTGAATGTATAAGAAACAAATTTGATATACTTAGCGAGGTCCACAAAATAGAGATCGGGGATGCGCGCATACCGCTGACCGTTTCTATGGGTATTGCCACAACGGGTAGCTCTCTTGAGGATCGCGAGCATGACGCTATGATCGCTCTCGATATGGCTTTACAGCGCGGTGGTGACCAGGTGGTTCTCAAAAATGCAACAGGCACCTTCTATTTCGGTGCTAAAACCAAAACTCTCCAAAAACGTACTCGCGGTCACGGAAAAATTATTTACGCAAAGCTTGCAGCTCTTATTGAAAATTCCTCTAACATTCTCGTTATGGGACACAGAAGCCCCGACTTCGACTGTATAGGTGCTTGTATAGGAATGAATGCGCTTATAAAAAACATGCATCCAAATGCAAACGTAAAGATAGTTGTAGACGTAAATTCGGAAAACTTTTTGGTAAGCACAGAGAGATTACGTGTTCTCTCTGAGTACAAGGACACCTTTATAGACGGTGTAAGCGCTTTGGATTACAATAATTCAGGTACACTTTTGATAATAGTAGACGCAAACAATCTTTCCATTGTAGAATCACCCGAGCTTGCTAAAAATGCTTTCAAGAAGGTTATTATAGACCACCATATAAAGAAAGAGGAGTTCTCAGAGGAGCCGGAGCTTGCTTATATCGACCCCTCCGCATCCTCTACATGTGAGCTTATTTCCGAGATGCTTGAGGAGATACTCCCTGCCGATACGACCTTCGCTGAGGAAGCAAACATTATGATGTCGGGTATTATGCTTGATACAAAGAACTTTACCAGAACTGTTGGTATGCGTACGTTTGCGGCTGCTCTGTACCTTAAAAACGCCGGCGCGGATCCTGAGTACGCACGAACCTTCTTTGAGGAGGCATACGACGATTATCTCTCTGCCGCACAGTTTGGAAGTAACTCTAAGCTCTACCGTGACCACATTGCAATAGCAAGCGCAAATGAGGTCAAAGGAGCAAACAACAGAGTCCTCGCTGCTAAGGCATCGGATAAGCTTCTGGCAATAAAGAACGTAAAAGCTGCCTTTGCTCTTATTCTTGTAGGCAACGACGTTCAGATATCGGCACGCTCCGACGGAAGCATCAACGTTCAGCTTATAGTTGAGCAGCTCGGCGGTGGCGGACACTTTGATATGGCGGGTGCCGCAATTAAAGAAAGCTCAATCGAGGAGGCTGAAAAGCTTCTCATGGATGCTATAGACAATTACCTTGACAATCTGCATTCAAACAATGATCAAACTAACGAATAATACCTAAAGGAGAATAAAAATGAAAGTAATTTTATGTGCTGACGTTAAGGGTCAGGGAAAAAAGGATCAGATAGTTGAAGTATCCGACGGATACGCAAGAAACTTTCTCTTTCCCAAAAAGCTTGCAGTTCCCGCTGACAATAAAGCATTAAACGAAATAAAAAATAAGGAAGCATCAAAGCAACACAAGATAGACGTTGGACGAGCTGAAGCTAAGGATATCGCAAAGAAGCTTGAAAGCCTTGTTGTAGTGTTTGAATACGCTGCGGGTCCCGACAAAAAGCTTTATGGCTCTGTCACCGCTAAGGATATAGCGGAGGAGCTTCAGAAAAAGCATGGCATAACGATCGACAAGAAAAAGATAACTCTTGCCGAGCCGATAAAATCCTTTGGAACCTTCAAGGCTGACGTTAAGCTTTTCAATGACGTTTCCGGAAAGATAACAATAGAGGTAACCTCTAAAAAGTAATAAGGATAACACAGAAAGACAGGTTTTTTAAAATGGATGAACTCGTAAGAAAGCTTCCCTTTTCTCTTATAGCTGAGCAATCCTTGCTTGGATCTATACTCGTTGATCCCGAATCGCTCAACGATATAACCGAAATGGTTTCCGCCTCCGATTTTTATCTTTCAGAGCATTCGCAGATATACACTGCTATGCACGAGCTTTTCATAATAAACAAGGAGATTGACGTTGTAACTCTTATAGACATGCTTGTCTCAAAGGGTATCTACAGCAAATCTGGTGGAGAGGATTACATAAGATCACTCTATCAAGCGGTTCCCAATGCGCTCAATATAAAGGACTACGCAACAATAGTAAAGCAAAAAAGCTTGCTTAGAAATCTCATCGAGACCTGCTCTGACATTTCAGAAAAGGCATACAGTGAGGAAGGTCGACCCGAGGAGCTTGTTGAGTATGCTGAGGGCAGAATATTCGATATATCCGAGGGTAGAGATTCAAAAAGCTTCCGCCACATAAGAGATGTCATCGGCTCGGTTTATGAGGAACTGAATACACTCTCTCAGGAAGGCGCGGGAGCACGTGGAACAAAGACCGGATTTTCAGGCATAGACAACGTTCTGGCAGGTATGGGAAACTCCGACCTCGTACTCATAGGCGCACGCCCCGGTATGGGAAAGACCTCCTTTGCGCTTAACATAGCTACTAATGTAGCACTTCAGACAGGAAAAAACGTTTGTATTTTTTCACTCGAAATGTCCGCGGAGCAGCTCGTAACGCGTATAATATCAAGTGAGGCTATGATAGACAGTTACAATCTCAGAACGGGCAAGCTTGACACAAAGCAGTGGGAGGATATAGCAGCTACCGCAACAAAGCTTGCGGGATGTAATATTCTTATTGATGATACGTCGGGCATATCCGTTGCCGGCATGAAGGGTAAGCTTCGCAGAGTAAAGGATCTCGGTCTTGTAGTAGTAGACTATCTTCAGCTTATGCAGAGTGATAGACGCTCTGACAACAGAGTACAAGAGGTTGGAGATATTTCAAGGAACCTCAAGATCATGGCAAAGGAGCTTAACGTTCCTATAATCTGCTGCGCTCAGCTCTCACGTGGACCTGAATCAAGAACCGATAAGCGTCCTATGCTTTCCGACCTCCGTGACTCGGGAGCTATCGAGCAGGATGCAGATACCG
>JAZSJE010000194.1:0-3868 GCA_045534135.1 Eubacteriales bacterium | reverse complement strand
TTGCCGGGGTTTCCTCTACACGCTTCATCCGTATAAAGTTCTACCTTCTTCATATAAGCTCTCCTTAGACAATATCTTTTCTTTATTCTACCATAAACGAGTAAAAAAATCAAGGGGCTGATCACCTTTTTGGCGAGCAGCCCCTTTATCCAATTTATCTCAAGCGGAAAACCGCCATATTACCCTTGTGGTTTTATGTGAAATATATGGATGACACTCTTTGAGTGAATTTACTTTGCGTAATCTACCGCACGGCTCTCTCTGATAAGATTTATCTTTATCTGTCCGGGGTATTTTACTTCTTCCTGAATCTTTACAGCCATTTCTCTTGCTATAAGCTTCATTCCGTCGTCGTTTACTTCCTCAGGCTTTACCATTACGCGGATCTCTCTGCCCGCCTGAACTGCAAACGCCTTGTCAACACCCGAGAATCCCTTTGCGATCTCCTCGATCTTTTCAAGTCTCTTGATATAATTTTCAAGATCCTCTCTGCGGGCACCGGGTCTTGCAGCAGATATCGCATCTGCCGCCTGAACTATTATTGCTGTAATAGTCTGAGGCTCAACATCTCCGTGATGCGCCTCTATTGCATGGATAACGTCACGTGATTCCTTGTATCTCTTTGCGAGATTTACTCCAAGCTCTACATGAGATCCTTCCATTTCGTGGGTCTGAGCCTTTCCGATATCATGGAGAAGTCCTGCCCTCTTTGCTACTGTGCTGTCGATACCCAACTCATCGGCTATCATTCCCGCAATCAGTGCAACCTCAATTGAATGTTTAAGAACATTCTGTCCGTAACTCGTTCTGTAACGAAGTCTTCCAAGCATCCTTACGAGATCGGTATTTATTCCGTGAATTCCCACGTCAAACGTTGCTCTCTCTCCGGCTTGCTTGATGTTTGTTTCTACCTCTCTGGTAGCCTTTTCTACTGTTTCCTCAATTCTCGACGGATGAATACGACCGTCAGAGATAAGCTTTTCAAGTGTTATACGAGCTATCTCTCTGCGAACGGGATCAAATCCTGAAAGTGTGATCGCCTCGGGTGTATCGTCAATTATAAGCTCTACTCCCGTAAGCTTTTCAAGCATCTGGATATTTCTTCCCTCACGTCCTATGATCCTTCCCTTCATATCCTCGTTGGGAAGCGATACTACGGAAACCGTACTTTCTGCCACATGATCTGCGGCACATCTTTGAATGGCAAGTGAAATTATGTTCTTTGCCTTTGCGTCAGCATCCTCCTTGAACTGCGTTTCAAGGTCGGCAAGTCTTTGAGCTAACTCGTGCTTCACCTCTGTTTCAACACGGTTTATAAGCTCCTCTTTAGCTTCCTCAGCGGAAAACTTTGAGATTTCCTCAAGAACACTAAGTTCTTTTTGGCGAAGCTCATTGATCTGCTCGCGCAAAACATCATTTTCCTTGATCTTCTTGTCAAGAAGCTCGTTCTTTTGCTCAAGAGTTTCCGCCTTCTTATCCAGATTTTCTTCCTTCTGGGTAAGGCGACGTTCCATTCTGGAAACATCTGCGCGACGCTCCTTGAGCTCCTTTTCGGCTTCATTTCTCTGCTTAAGGATATCTTCCTTAGCGCTGATCAATGCTTCCTTTTTCATGGTTTCAGCCTGCTTCGCACCCTCGCTGCGAATTCTCTTTGCCTCGTCCTCAGCCGAACCTATCTCCGCCTCGGCAACACGCTTACGTGCGTTGTATCCGATTTTTCTGAAGATAAGAGCTGAAGCTACGCCCGCAACTACAAATGCTCCGCCTGCCAACAAAATCGCATGAATCAATTCCATTTAAGCACCTCCTTTGTTTTTATTTTTTTGTCAAAGATTATAAATATATCATATCGAGATTTTCATCTTCTATCAAATCACTTTTATGACACATATATACATAGTATATTTTACACTTTTTTTGCTTATTTGTCAAGGGTTTTATCACAATCTTAGTGACCACAATATATAAATTTAATAAAAAAAGACTAAAGCCTGGGCATTAAGCTCAGGCTTTAGTCTTTATGTGCTTATTCAACAAAGCATCCTTCTATAATAGATGTTCCCTCATAGAATTTAGTAGTGACTCCGTCACCGGGACAGAAGTATGCTTTGCATCCGCTAAATACGATTCGCTTGTTGGAAGAAAAAGCATTTTGTTTTTTGTAGTCAGCAGATGTCCACGTGGCCGTGCACTCGAAAATTATCACGTCGCCTTCCAATTTATAAGCTTGATCACCGTTTACGGTAAGGCAGTGCGACATTCTTCCGCCTTTATTGTAAATACCTATTCTCGACTGTTTAAGATCTTTGCTTTTCTCAGTAAAGGTAACGTATATATTAGCGACCTCGCCTCCCATTGTATTATGGAAGCCTGTTGCCATATCGTATATTCTGATATTTGTGTAGGTATTATCGTAAGCACGGTTTTCAATACCTATCGTACCGGGTCTGCCGTTACCTATGATCGTAATATCTTCAAAATCACAGTCAGCCGATTTACTGTTAGCACCCTCATCAATCTCTATACCCTTAATGGTATCCTTAATGCATATATTTTTTACTACTGTTTCACGTCCACTCTTTATATGTATTCCATTAGCGACACCGCTTCCGTCGAGTGTTCCACCTGAAACTATATAATAGTGTCCTACGCTCTTAATATCATTTCTTGGCATTTCGCCAAGGACTATCAATGCTTTTCCCGATGCCGTGCTCCATTTTTTAGAAGCCTTTATAACCGCTCCGTCAGAAAGCTGAATAGAAACGCTTTCTTTCGCCACCGCAGATGTAAGTAGTGAACGAGAAATAGTGTAAACTCCGTCGGGGAAATAAATAGTTCTATTGGGGTTTTTGTCAATTAATTGCTGCAAGAAATAAGACAAATCCTCCCCCGTGTTGGCAATCAAGAAATCCGTAACAATAATGTAATCAGCGCTCGTTGTAACGATCGGCTTTATAAGAACGTCTTTATTCGCCTTCCTTACCGAATCTTCAGAAAACTGATCTTTCGACACGTACTCACCCGCATACAGATCTCTTTTCGCATACGTTTTGTATACCGCCTCTGCGTCGCTAAGAACATTTTCGGGAATATTCTTATTACTTACGGTTATCGTTTTGACATCGCTCTTAGTTATTCTTGTACCCTGCGTTATGTCTTTTGCCCATACCAGAATATCAACTGTTTGCGCTTCCTCAGTTTGTTCGGTAGCATTGACAGTAAAAGCTATATTTATACAAAAAATCAAACAAAGAAGAAAACTCAATATACGTTTCATCTAAAACCTCCCCAATCAAAATCAACTATATAGATTTTACCATATTTCTTTTGTTTTGTCAAGAAAAAAAAGAAAAGCCGCTCGAAAGCGACTTTTCTTTTTAGGTATAAATTAACCAAGCTTTGCCTGATTGATCTTTATTCCGGGGCCCATCGTGCTTGCGATTACGCAGCTCTTAATGTACTGACCCTTTGCAGCAGCAGGCTTTGCCTTGATAACTGCACCTACGAGAGTATTGAAGTTCTCAGCGAGCTTCTCTACTCCAAAGGATGCCATACCGATAGGACAGTGAATTATGTTGGTCTTATCAAGACGATACTCGATCTTACCTGCCTTTGCCTCGGTAACTGCCTTTGCAACGTCGGGAGTAACGGGGCCAGCCTTAGGAGAAGGCATAAGTCCCTTAGGACCGAGAACCTTACCGAGCTTACCGATAACACCCATCATGTCGGGGCTTGCAACTACTACGTCGAAATCAAACCAGTTCTCCTGAACGATCTTATCAGCATACTCTGCCCCACCTGCGTAATCTGCGCCTGCGTCAAGAGCTGCCTGAACCTTATCGCCCTTTGCGAATACGAGAACCTTTAC
>JAZSJE010000036.1:0-2983 GCA_045534135.1 Eubacteriales bacterium | reverse complement strand
AAGGGCTTCTCGCCCTTGACCTCGCCGCCTTTTGAAAAAGGCGGGCGAAAACTTAACCCTTGGGTGCTGTGCGTACCTGTGTCAGCGCTCAAACTCAAAACAAGATAAATCCCAGTATGAAGTTCTTTTGGTTCTTTTCTTTCAAGAAAAGAACGAGAAAAGTAGGAAAAAATCAATCAAAGTAATAAGGCTTGCCGCTCTTAGCAGACTCGTAAATACCCTCAAGAATTCTGGTTACGGTATATGCCTGCTCGGGAAGCGTTACAGGCGCAGTATCATTACGGACCGCGTTGAGCCATGCCGCTGCCTCTCTGGTAGCCATATCGTCACCCTTTGCTCCGTCGTTGAATGCAACTCCGCCTGCAGCAAAGCTGGGCTTCATTACATACTGTCTGCCGTTGCGTACACCGTTGATGCGGAGTCCGTCGTTCATATCCGCTCCGGCCTTGGTTCCGCAAAGTGTGGTAACAGCCTCACGTACGTCAAGCGAGTTAAGTGCCCAAGAGGATTCAAGAACTATAGTAGCGCCGTTTTCCATAACGATAAATCCAAACGCTGAGTCCTCAACGCTGAATTTTGCGGGATCCCAGTTGCCCCATGCGTTGCCCTGGTCGGTATCGTTATTGAGCTTGTGATAAGTAGTACCTACGCAGTACTTGGGCTTGTAGTTGTTCATCATCCAGAGTGTGAGGTCAAGCGCGTGCGTTCCGATATCTATAAGGGGACCGCCACCCTGCTCGTACTCGTTAAGAAATACGCCCCAGGTAGGAACAGCTCTGCGGCGAATTGCCGTAGCCTTTGCGTAATATACCTCACCAAAGGTTCCTGCCTCAGCCTCTGCCTTCATATACTGAGAGTCATCACGGAAGCGGCTCTGATAACCGATAGTAAGCTTCTTGCCCGTGCGCTCGGCAGCGTCTATCATCTTCTTAGCCTCTGCGGAGTTGATAGCCATAGGCTTTTCGCACATTACGTGCTTTCCTGCCTCGAGTGCGTCAACTGTAATAAAGCTATGTGAGCGGTTAGGTGTACAAACGTGAACTACGTCAATGCTCTCGTCCTTGAGAAGCTCCTTGTAATCCTCGTAAACCTTTGCGTCGGGAGTACCGTATTTCTTAGCGGCATTCTCTGCTCTCTCAACGATAATATCACAAAAAGCAACCAGCTCGTTGCCGCCTGCCGCCTTAAGAGCGGGCAAGTGCTTGCTGTTTGCGATACCTCCGCAACCGATAATACCGATTTTCAAAGTCTTCATATGAATTCTCCTTTTTCATCATTTTATTTTAAAATAAAAGCTCTTTATTTTATTTCTTTTCTCAATTATACCCTTTATCCGCCACTCTGTCAAGTGTTTTTAAAAAATAAAGATTTCTCGCATAGAAAGCCGCGCATTGAGGAAAAATGAGATATAGAAAATACTACCTAAGAAAGGAAAATCCTATGTTGAAACTCAAAAAACTTGTTGTTATGCTCCTTATCGTAGCCATTTCGCTTCCTATTTTTGCAAGCTGCGGAATGGGAGCAAACGCAGACGTTCACGTTTTCTACTACACCTACAGCGACACCTATATATCGACTGTTCGCTCCTCGCTTGACAAGGCGTTGCGCGACGCGGGTGTAAGCTATCAGGATCACGATTCTAACAATAATCAGACTACTCAGACCGAGCAGGTACAGACCGCAATTACAAAGGGGGCAAAGCTTCTTGTTGTCAATATCGTAACAACAGGATCCGACGACGCGGCAAGCGGTATCGTATCACTCGCGAAGGAAGCGGGCATTCCTCTTATATTCTTTAACCGAGAGGTATCCGACGCAGTTGTTAAGAGCTATGACAAGTGCGCATTTATAGGCACGGATGCCACCGAAGCGGGCAAGCTTCAGGGTGACATGATAGGCGATTACGTTGTAAAGAATTACAAAAACGTCGATCTCAACGGTGACGGAAAGATATCATACGTGCTTTTCATGGGCGAAAAGGGCAACAATGAGGCTATCTACAGAACGAGATACTCGGTTGAAAACGCAAACGCAAAGCTTAAGGCTGCGGGAAAGCCCAATCTTGTTTTCTATGATGCATCAAACAGCGACAAATATCTGCTTGACCGCGAGGGAAAATGGTCGGCTCAGGCAGCAAACGAATATATGACTACACTGCTCTCCTCCTACAGCGTTGCCAACAAAAACATGGTTGAGCTTATAATCTGCAATAATGACGGCATGGCAGAGGGCGCTATATCCGCTCTCAATTCCGCAGGCTATAACAAGGGCAAGGATTCTACCAATATTCCCGTATTCGGTGTTGATGCCACCTCGGCGGCAAGGGAGCTTATCAAGGCAGGCAAGATGGCGGGAACCATCAAGCAGGATTCCGAGGGTATGGCAAAGGCTATTTGTGACAGTGTAAAGAACGGACTTGAGGGAAGATCTATTTTTGAGGGAATGAACGATGCCAACGTTGACGAGGGTGTTGCAAAGCTCAGAATTCCTTATGCCGTTTATCTGGGAGAGGATAAATAGAAGCACATTCTATAGTGAGTCCAACAGGTCATCCTGAACAGAGCGCGCAAGCGCGGAGTCGAGCTTTTGGATGAAGGAGCGTGAGCGAATTCATCCAAAAGCAAGAGCCGAAGGCTCGCAGGGATCTACTAAAAGATTTTGCTGTCTTTCTTAGCAAGTGTTACTTTTTTATGCTCTATCGGGCACAACCGCAACCGAAGGAGATTTTAGATAAAAAACTCCACTCTTGGGTTTGTGTGTGAGCTGTATCAGCGCACAAAGCTAGGCAATAATAAAGCTCAGCATGAAGTTCTTTTGCTTACTTTTCTTTCAAGAAAAGTAAGAGAAAAGAAGCCGCTACGCGTCTTTATCTTTTTTCTTTGGCACTATTGGCGCAAAGAAAAAAGAAACAAAAAAGAAACGCCGTTTTTGTTAGGGCTCTGCCCTATGACCCGCAAGCTTTAAAAAGCTTGACCAAACTCAA
>JAZSJE010000058.1:0-2992 GCA_045534135.1 Eubacteriales bacterium | reverse complement strand
GATCTTGCCCTCGGCAAAATGATCCTCAAAAAGCTTCTCCTCACTTGTATAGATCGATGTGCCGAACTGAGAGAGCTGTCCGATCTTCTCTGTCAGATTGAGCTCTTTGAGCTTTTCCTCCGCTCTTTTGCGCGCTTCGGTAAACGCCTGTGAATTCATAATGTTTGTCATAGATGATATTACCTTTCATAGGTGATTTGATAATTGTATTATACCATTTTTTCCCTCAGATGTCAAGACGTTATATAATGACGGCGAAAATAAAAACAGGTGTTGTAAAAAACACCTGTTTTTGTGATTTAAGACGACTCGGATTACTCCTTGACGTTGATAATACCGGTGAGAAGCGCAGACTTGTCAGCCGCAGCAAACTCCTCGTCGGTCATCTTAAAGATCTTTATCGCAAGCACGATGCCCATTACGGCATTGATGATACCTATGACGAAGCACAAGACAGAGAAAACGATCTTAAGAATACCGTTCTTGATCTTGCCCTGCATAAAGTAAGTGATGCCGTAGGGTGTAAGGATCGTTAAAATGCCGTATAACACTCTGTTATCCATAAGAAAAACCTCTTTTCTTGTTTTTTGACGTACTTATTATAGCACCAAACAATTCCCTTGTCAATACTTTTTTGACTGTTTCACAGGAATAGCGGCCCGATGAGAGCTGACAAAAACAAAAGCAATGCCGACGCCTCTTTACGTCTTAACGTATTTAATTCTATTACGGCGAGGAAGATTTTATGCTGCAAATCAAATTATTGGGTGCAAATCTTTTTTCAATCGTTCAAGCCGAGTAACTGCGATTATGCTTCGGGACGCAGGGCCTTTCCAAGTTCGACGCATTGATTTTGTGGTTGCATTACAAAAATGCAACAGACGGCTATTCAATGGGAAGAATCAAGTAAGACTTGTCCAGATGTATTTTGTTTTCAGCCCTGTTTGTTTCAGTCTGCAAATAATAGTCCCCCTTTTTATTTGTGTGACAAACATATGTATTGTCGTCGGTGGAAGAAATGTCCAACTGCAAGCATTCCCCCTTTTTGATCAGGAACGCATACTCATCGAAGCAAAACTCCAATGTCGCTACGCTGTTTTCATTATAATCACCAAGCTGATAACAAAGAGAAGTAATATCATGTCGAAGCACGTACGTGTATTCGGGCTTTTTTCATAGGCTGAATTTTATGTGTTCAGCAGTCACATGTCATATAAGAGTCTGATTATAAAACGATCGTTTGCTCTCCCACCGAAATTTGAAAAGCCCTTCCGTTTATTTTGAGCATATATGGCTGATTTGATTTCACCGTGCAGATGTTTCCCTCTGCAACAATATCGGTAACAACGTCTGCAAAGCAGAGATTCTTAATGCCTAGTGCCTTTTTATACTCATCGGGCTTGTGCCATTCGACAACTCTGTCAAAAGCGTTCACGGTGTGGAATCCGATCACCTGCTCAATATAAATTGAAATCGGTCCAAGCGCCGACCAACCGCAGAAATCCGAGCGCACCACACCGTTCCCGCTTGCCACGGTTGCCGGAGCGGGAGCTTGCGGTGAATAGCATTCCCATATTGTATGAGGCTCGTATTCCATATAGGTCTTAAGCATATGATCCAATATTTTTTTCCCGGCATTGTGCGCTTCCTCGTAATATCCGTATCGCACAATTCCCCTCAAAGCAGCATATGCGACAGGCAGCCACAAAGCCCCTCTCCAATATTTGCCGCTATTTTCAAAATCACCGTCGCTTCTGGAAAGCGATATAAGCGGTACATCTCCGCCGAGGGCTTTGTCGTTTAATATATGCGTGACCATAGCGCGCGCCCTGTCCGTCGGTGCGATGTCCGCCACCAACGCCCAATACGAAGCAGGCGTCATAACCTTGTAGAAGCCGTGGCTATCGCGATCAATATCGTAATAAAATCCATCCTCGCCGTCCCAATAGTAGCGGTTAACAAGCTCTTTTTTTTCGTTGTACATCTCTTCCCATTTCAGCTTGTTTTCACTATCGTCGACAATGCCGTAGAGGCTCGCGATAATTTTCGCGGAAAGTGCCTGCTGGCATATCGCATCAATCCACAGCATATCAGGATTATTCGGTCGTTCCTTGATTGCTCTCTCCGTGGTTTTGCCGCGCGGCGTATTGTCCATTCCCGAACGGCCGCCCTCCCACCGATATCCAATTTTCTCATTTATCAAGCATGTTGGCGACAAAACGCTACGGGGTAAAACAGAGCCCTTTAAGCTTTCGATCCATTCGTAGTGCTTTTGTAATACGCGCTTGTTATAAAGAAGATCCCGAACGTATGCGGTATCTCCATGGAATAAAGCGTTTTCATATTCCGCAAATGCAAACAGCGGCGGATTGTCGGCTATATGAATCTTAATCTCGATGGGAACACCGGGAGTTGCTCCTGTCCACTCGGGTTCGCTCTCGGAAGGAACAATATAAGGCAAGTCCTTCTCACCGTAAAGCACGTCATAAAAATTACGCAAGCTTTCCACCCCGGGAAATTCATCCTGAGCATACTTACAGAACAAGGACATGAAACAAGTATCCCATATCCATATCTGAGTATCGCAAAAAGCCTCATCCATATAAGGCGATTGAGGCATTCCGTCTATATAGCGAATATGATCGTGGGCAAGCTCCCATGCTTTTTGATACAGCATATCATAATCCGGTACATCCTCGCATACTGGTTGGGGGATTTTTTTCTTCCAATCATCTGTCAAAGCGGATCTGTTATCTATATTATCAACCATTATTTTTTCCTTCATAGTAGCCCCCCCTCTTTTTTATTCATTATATCATACTGTATTATAAAATTCCATATAATAAACCACTTTTAAACTGACAAAAAAAGAGTCATTATCGTTTCCTTCAAAAACAACTCTCCTGAAAGAGTTTGCTGTTTTTTAGATATGAGCTGACCGGCGCACACCAGATTGTGTACCGAAAGGCGAAGTTTTGCGCAGCAAAACTCG
>JAZSJE010000144.1:0-5073 GCA_045534135.1 Eubacteriales bacterium | reverse complement strand
GTTTTTTCCGAGCCTCAGCTTGATAACGTAACATATGAACTTACAAATGACGATTGCACGGTTTTTGCAGTAGAATATCTCCCGGGTCAGTTTGACCAGAGAGCAGATTCTGCCGCTCAGTGTATTCAGCTTATATCTCAGAAGGATCGTCCGCTTGTTCGTACCGCAAGAGTTTATTATCTCTACGGCAAACTCACAGACGAGGATATTGCCGCTATTAAGAAGTACGTTATCAACCCTGTGGAAAGCCGCGAGGCATCTTTGGTAGAGGTTAATACCCTTGTAACCGAGTATGATATACCCACTACGGTTGACGTTTTGAACGGCTTTATCACACTCGAGGATGATGCACTTGCTAAGATGGTAAGTGACCTCGGACTTGCTATGGATCTTGATGATATCCGTTTCTGTCGCGACTATTTCAGAAGTGAGAAGCGTGATCCTACTATTACAGAAATACGTATGATAGATACATATTGGTCTGACCATTGCCGTCACACGACTTTTCTTACAACTGTTGACAGTGTTAAGTTTGAGGATGAACAGATAGAAGCGGCTTATAACGAGTATCTTGACGCAAGACGTGCTCTTGGAAGAACAAAGCCCATAAACCTTATGGATATCGGTACTCTTGCAGCTAAGTATCTTAAGAAGCAGGGAAAGCTTGATAAGCTTGACGGGTCTGAGGAGATAAATGCTTGTACCGTTAAGATCAAAGTTAATGTTGACGGCAAGGAAGAGGATTGGTTGCTTCTCTTTAAGAACGAAACACATAACCATCCCACCGAGATAGAACCCTTTGGCGGTGCGGCTACTTGTATAGGCGGAGCGATCAGAGACCCGCTGTCGGGACGTTCTTACGTTTACGGAGCAATGCGTGTAACGGGTGCCGCCGATCCCAGAAAGCCTATCAATGAAACGATACCCGGTAAGCTTCCTCAGAGAAAGATAGTTTCTACTGCCGCAGCAGGATATTCCTCTTACGGCAACCAGATAGGACTTGCAACCGGTGTGGTTGACGAGCTCTATCACGACGGATATGTTGCAAAGCGTATGGAGATTGGCGCTGTTATAGCTGCTGCTCCTGCTGAAAACGTAAGGAGAGAGGTCCCCGAGGACGGAGATATTATAGTTCTTCTTGGCGGTAGAACGGGCCGCGACGGCTGTGGCGGAGCTACAGGCTCCTCTAAGTCGCATACACTTGATTCGCTTCAGACCTGCGGTGCAGAGGTCCAGAAGGGTAATGCTCCTGAGGAGCGTAAGCTTCAGCGACTTTTCCGCAACGGAGAGGCAACAAGACTCATCAAGCGTTGTAATGACTTCGGTGCAGGTGGTGTATCGGTTGCTATCGGTGAGCTTGCAGATGGTATAGAGATAAATCTTAACGCAGTTCCTAAGAAGTATGAGGGACTTGACGGAACCGAGCTTGCAATAAGCGAATCTCAGGAGAGGATGGCTGTTGTTGTTGAGGCAAAGGACGTGGAGCTCTTTAAAAAGCTTGCTGAGTCCGAAAACCTTGAAGCTACCGTAGTTGCCCGCGTTACTGAGCTTCCAAGACTCGTAATGAAGTGGAATGATAAGGTAATAGTTGATATTTCCCGTGAGTTCCTTAACTCCAACGGAGCAGAGAAGCATATAGATATAACAGCATCCAAGCCCGAAGGCTTTGCAAAGAAGGTAGACGGAAGCTTTGGTGATATGCTTACAGATCTTGCTAAGGATCTGAATGTGTGCTCAAAGAGAGGTCTTAGCGAGAGATTTGACTCTACCATAGGTGCTGGAAGTGTTTTGATGCCCTTTGGCGGTAAGAATCAGAGCACGCCTACTCAGGTAATGGTAAATAAGGTGTCTGTTGAAAAGAAGGATACTGACACGTGCTCGTTTATGGCATGGGGATATAACCCCTACATTTCCGAAAAGAGCCCCTACCACGGAGCGTATCTCGCTGTTGTTGAGTCCGCATCTAAGCTTATTGCAGGCGGTGCTAATTTTGAGGATACATATCTTACATTCCAGGAATACTTTGAAAAGCCCAGAAAAGAGCCTAAGCGTTGGGGCAAGCCCTTCTCGGCGCTTCTCGGTGCATTCAAAGCACAGAAGGATCTTGGCATTGCGGCTATCGGTGGAAAGGACTCTATGAGCGGAAGCTTTGAAAACATAGACGTTCCTCCTACACTTGTATCTTTTGCAGTAACGACAGGCAAGACTGATACTGTAATAAGTGCGGAATTTAAGCTTCCTTGCAGTCGTGTTGTATGGCTCAGACCTGAGTATGATGCAGACGGACTGCCCGTAGCAGATTCACTTCTTGCACTCTTTAATAAAGTTTCTGCTCTTACGGCTCAAGGTAAGGTTCTCGCAGCTTATACACCTACTTATGGCGGTGTAGCCGAGGCTGTAATGAAGATGTGCTTCGGTAACGGCGTTGGATTTAAGTTCTCTGATAATATAACTCTTGATGAGATATTCGGTTATTCTTACGGTTCATTCGTGCTCGAGCTTGCTGATGGAGCAGAGGCTGACGGTGTGCTTCTTGGAAACACTACGGGAAAGGCAGAAATTGCTTACGGCACGGATGTGGTAGATCTTAAGGCACTCTATGCCGATTACGAAAGCGTGCTTGAGGGTGTTTATCCCACAAACGCATTTGAAACTAAGATGGATATTCCTGCTTTCGCATATGACGGTGAAAAGGCTGCTCCCGCAGTTCTTAAGTGTGCAAAGCCTAAGGTTCTTATTCCTGTCTTCCCAGGCACCAACTGCGAATACGATTCAGCAAAAGCATTTATGAGAGCAGGTGCCGAAACAGAGATATTTGTCATCAATAACCTCTCTGCGCAGAGGGTTTCCGAGTCGGTTGACGCATTCGTTAAGAAGATAAAGGATGCTAATATAATCTTTGTTCCCGGTGGATTTTCGGGTGGAGATGAACCCGACGGATCGGGTAAGTTTATAACCGCATTCTTCCGTAACGGTGCTATAAAGAATGAGGTCAATGAGCTTCTTAAGAGTCGTGACGGTCTTATGTGCGGTATTTGTAACGGATTCCAGGCACTTATTAAGCTTGGTCTTGTTCCTTACGGTGAAATAATTGATACCGATGAAAACTGTCCTACCTTGACCTTTAACAGTATTGGACGTCACCAGTCAAGAATAGTACGTACGAGAATTGCCTCTAATAAGTCACCCTGGTTCTCAGAGGTTAACGTTGGTGATGTATATTCCGTACCGATATCTCACGGTGAGGGTAGATTCTTAGCATCTGACGAGCTTATTATGAAGCTTGCAGAAAACGGTCAGATCGCAACTCAGTATGTTGACCTTGAAGGAAAGCCTACCTCCAATATTCTTTACAATCCCAATAATTCCTGCTTTGCTATCGAGGGAATTACATCTCCCGACGGTCACGTGCTCGGAAAGATGGGACACACCGAAAGATATAACAAGGGACTTTATCAGAATGTCGAGGGTAACTACGACATGAAGATATTTGAGTCCGCGGTTAAATATTTCAAGTAAAACAAATGGGGACTTTTTAAGTCCCCATTGCTTTTTTACGTAATTTGTGATAAAATATATTAAAAGTGTTAAGATATGAGAGGAAACGTAAAATGAGTAAAAGAGCTTCAGGCGTTTTGATGCATATATCCTCCTTGCCGGGAGATTATTCTATAGGATCCTTTGGATATGAAGCACGCAAATTTGTCGATCTGTTGGCAGATTGTGGGTTTTCTTATTGGCAGGTGCTGCCTTTCTGTATGCCCGATGACTGCAATTCACCCTATAAATCCTATTCTTCCTTTGGCGGAAATCCTTTTTTCATAGATCTTGAAATTTTAAATCAAAAGGGACTTCTTACAAGAAACGAGTTGGATGAAGCAAGGCAGAGAAGCCCTTATCTTTGCGAATATGACAGATTAAATGCCGAAAGATTGGAGCTTCTTACAAAGGCAGCAGCAAGAATCGAAGATAAAGCTTTTATAGCTGATTTTCTTGAAAAATATCCAAGCCTTGCAAAGGCAGCTGAATTTTTGGCATTAAGAGATGCTAATAATGGACTTCCTTGGCAGGAGTGGACTGTTAAGTCGGCAGAGCCTGAAATGCTTTTTTTCTGGCAATTCGTGCAATATGAGTTTTTTACCCAATGGATAGAATTAAAAAAGTATGCCAATGAAAAGGGAATAAAAATTATAGGTGACATACCGATATACGTGGCTCTTGACAGTGCGGACGTATGGGCAGATCCTTCGCAGTTTTTACTTGATAAAAACGGACAGCCAAAATGCGTTGCGGGTTGCCCTCCCGATTACTTTGCTGAGAATGGACAGATGTGGGGAAATCCTATATATGACTGGAAAGCAATGAAAAAGGATGGCTATTCCTGGTGGAGAGAGCGTATAAAATATATGCTTACACTTTTTGATGGCGTTAGAATAGACCATTTCAGAGGCTTTGAATCATATTGGAGTATTCCTGCGGGCGCCAAAACCGCTAAAGAGGGAAAATGGGTCAAGGGACCGGGAAAATCTCTTGTAAATACAATAAGGGATATTGCGGGAGAAGGTCTTATAATCGCAGAGGATCTCGGTGATATTACGCCTGAGGTTTCCGCTTTGCTTGAATATAGTGGCTTCCCCGGGATGAGAGTATTCCAGTTTGCGTTTCTTGGTGATAAAGATTCACCGCACTTGCCTCATAACTATATAAACAATTGCATAGCCTATACGGGCACTCACGATAATAATACCTTACTCGGTTACGTTTGGGAGCTTGATGAGTCGGACAGAAGGCGTGCTTTGGATTATTGCGGAGGATATGAGGAGGATTGGAATATAGGCTGTAAGAAGATCATTCGTACCATGCTTGCTAGCCATGCTGATACGGTTATTATTCCTATTCAGGATATTTTTGTGTACGGAGCAGATACGAGAATGAATACCCCCGGAACTGCTAAAAATAACTGGGCTTACCGTGTTACAAGCGAACAGCTTGATTCGATAAACAGATCATATTTTAAGGATTTAAATCAGCTTTACTCAAGAGATTAAACAAAAAACTGCTACGCGGCTGCGT
>JAZSJE010000063.1:0-3310 GCA_045534135.1 Eubacteriales bacterium | reverse complement strand
TTAAGAAGTGGGCAGGTCCGAAAGCAGGATTGCGCAAAAATTCAGAGAACGGATACACGATAAAGGTCGTAGAAGATACAACGTTGTATCTGAACGAAGTGGGAGTTGAGCTGGTAGGAAAGGACTTGCTCCTTACGGCTTCCTCGCATCTTGGAAATCCAAGTGTTGTGGCTGACTATTTTTTGAACGTGTTAAAGAACAGTAACGGTAACGAGCTTGATTTTAACAAGAGAGAGCTGATAGAAATGCCCCGACCTGCTACTTCTCTGAAGGACGTAAGAAACGTTAGTGCCGAGAAAATAACGGTATCTGCGCAAGCACAAGGTACTTATAAGGTGGGCGATGAGGTGATATTCGTTTGCACACTGAAAGCCGACGATGCGATAGTCTCTTGCCCGAAATTCACTTGGACGGCAAAGACCGCCGACGGTAAAACCTATTCAGGGGAAGCTGACGGTTCGCACGGTAAAATCGTTATCAAGCTTCCCGCAACGGGAGTGGGCGGAATGGATCTTAAAGTTCTTGTAAAGGACGAGAATGGAGCGCTTATATCCTGCGTACAGCAGTCGGAGGAGTTTGACAAGGATCCCGTTTTTAGTATTATTATAAAATCCGCCGATGATAAATCGCTGTATATGAAGGATATTCCCGAATGCTTTGAGACGACGCCTATCGTTTACGTAGTAGGAACGAATTATCAGATCATGGTTCCTGTGACGCAGGAGACACTCATGTGGGTTGAGGTTGACGGCAAGCTCTTTTACGACGAAGTGAACGGGGTATTGCGTTCGAATACTATTACACACAAAATGACAGTACCTCAAAGCTTGCTTGATAATGCAGGGGAATATAAGATATGCTACCGCATTGTAAATCAGAGAAAGCCGTACAATTCAAGTGTCAGCGAGGTTTTTGAATACGTATCGGTATTCAAGCCCGTGACGTCGGAAAATCCGAGATTTTTCTCCATAGCGGATGCGCACAATAAGGTTGACGAGCCGGTGGCTGCCGCAAAAGCGTTTGGAGAAATAGATTTTCTGATATTGAACGGGGATATTCCCAACGATGCGGGAGATATAAAGAATTTTACGACGATACACAGAATAGCGGCGGAAATAACAAATGGTGAGATCCCCGTAGTGTTTGCTCGCGGAAATCACGATATGAGAGGAATATACGGAGAAAATATTTCGGAGCATACGCCAACCGATAACGGCAATTCCTATTTTACCTTCCGTCTCGGAAAAATCTGGGGAATCGTACTTGATTGCGGCGAGGATAAGCCTGATAATCATACGGAGTACGGACATACCGTTTGCTGCGAGGAATTCCGAAAGAGACAAATAGCATTTATCAACAGTGTGATTGCAAACGCAGAGAATGAGTATGAGGCAGAGGGTGTAGAGTATAGAATGGTTGTAGTTCACGATCCCTTTACCGAGTATAAATCCAATCAGTTGTCCGAGGCAGATTTAGAAACCTATATGGAATGGGCAAGGCTATTGCGCCAAGATGTAAAACCTGATGTTATGATAAGTGGTCACGTTCATCAAGCCTATATAACCAATGTCGGTGATGATCTCGATAATCTTGGTCAGGCGTGTCCTGTGATAGTGGGAAGCGCACCGGGAACAAAAATTTCTCTTGCTCCTCGCGGAGTATGGGTTAAGGATATTTACGTTGGTACCGGTTTTGCACTTAATGATGATGGATTAACTGTGGATTTCGTAGGTCATAACGGTATAACATACGAGCACTCCGTTGTATCTTGACATATTGAAATAGTGATGATTTATGAAAAATACACTGTATGATTATTATATTATAGACCGCACCAACAGAAGCTTACGCAAAAAGTGCGAGCTTGACCTCTGCGCGGAATACTCGACGTTGTGACTTTCGGGTGAGGAGAGAATGACTCGAAGATTTGAGTACGTTTCCTCACTTGAAGCACCTCATATAAATCTCACGAGTAACGACGATTTCCGTCTGTATTCATTCGCTCCCCAAAATGGAGACGGTGATGAATATACGGGAAGAAAGGACTTGTTTATGGGGATTGGATATCACGAAAAAATGAAAGTGAATTGTTAAATGAAAAAGATTAATTCTTTGCAAAATCTACATACGCACACCACATATTGTGACGGAGTAAATACGCCTGAACAGATAGTTACTGCCGCTATTGAAAAGGGCTTTGATTCAATTGGATTTTCGGGACATTCTTATATGTATTACTCAAATTACGTTCAAATGACTCCCGAAAAAACGGAGAAATACAAGTCTGAAATAGCTTTACTCAAACAAAAGCATCAAGGTAAAATAGATATATTTTGCGGACTTGAATTTGATATGTATTCCAAGATAGATCTCTCGGGATATGATTACCTAATTGGCTCGGTACACTATCTGAAATGCGGTGATGAGTTTGTTGGCTTTGACCGTTCTGCCGAGGAAGTAAAGAGAGTTATTGACGCGTATTTTGACGGTGATGGAACGAAATACGCAAAAACGTACTATCAGACGCTTGCGGAGCTTTCAAAATATGGGAGCTTTGATATAATCGGGCATTTCGATATTATTACAAAACACTCCGACAACGTGAGATTTTTTGACGAAACCTCGTCGGAATATAAAAAATACGTTCTCGAGGCTGCCGATGCGCTCCGTGGAAAAATACCGCTATTTGAAGTAAACACGGGAGCAATATCAAGAGGATACAGAATCACTCCGTATCCTTCGATGTATATTATGAAAGAGTTAAAAAATATGGGATTTGGTGTTTGCATTACCTCGGATTGTCATAACGCAAAATATCTTGATTGCGCATTTAACGAATCTGCCGAGTTACTAAAGGCTTGCGGATTTCGGGAAAAATATATTCTTACAAAATCCGGCTTTGTTGCCGTAGCTTTATAAATTGGAGGATATATGACTTTTTTAGCACCTGTTATTATTGTTTTCGCTATTCTCGGAGCTGTTGATTATATCATCGGAAATAAATTCGGAATAGGAGAAGAATTCAAAAAGGCATTTTCACTGTTGGGTGTTATGGCGCTGTCTATGATAGGAATGATAGTGATAGCACCGCTTATCGGCACGCTTTTATCACCCGTATTTGAATTTACGTACGATGTTCTTCATATAGAGCCGTCGATAATCCCTGCATCTCTTTTTGCAAACGATATGGGCGGAGCACCTTTAGCAAAGGAAATTGCTAAAAATGAGAGTGTCGGAATATTCAATGCTTT
Organism: Eubacteriales bacterium; assembly: GCA_045534135.1. Classification (GTDB taxonomy): domain Bacteria; phylum Bacillota; class Clostridia; order Oscillospirales; family CAG-272; genus HGM12713. The sequence continues at coordinate 59 of JAZSJE010000063.1, read as the reverse complement.
AGTAGTTTCGTCGATGATGGGAGCAACTATATCCTTTACTATACCGTTTGCAATAGGAG
>JAZSJE010000015.1:0-3931 GCA_045534135.1 Eubacteriales bacterium | reverse complement strand
TGAGGTGCCGGTGATCAGAATTTTCATTGTCCATTATCCATTTATATATTCAATATATTCCTTTCCGACGTTATGCTTTTTCCAGTTGTTTGTTATACGGTATCCCATAGGTGAAAAGATGATCTCCATAATAAGCTCGGCAACAGCGCCCGTCAGCGCACAGGTGGCGCACTGAAGCACCGTCCAGCAAAATCCGTCCCAGAAGATAGGGGCAAAAAAGACGAAAACTATGACCGAGAAGATAAAATTGTCAAAAAACTGACCGATAAAGGTCGAAACGTAGCTTCGCATAGCGTAAGCGAGCTTTCCGTCGGGATTTTTTGAAAAGCATTTTCCCACGGCATGATTTAGCAGGTTGTTTATAAGCGCGGACGACAGGAAAGCCAGCGTACTGCCAAGCAGCACGAACCACGTGCCTCCAAATATGCCGTCAAAGGCAGAGTAGTCGCTTGCGTTTGACGGAATGATGCTTGCGACAAAGAAAATAAGGCAGGTAAGCAGGTTTATTGCCACCGCGTGAAGCGAGATCATCGTCGATGCCTTAGGCCCGAAGTGCTTGGTTATGATATCCATGCACATAAATGAGAGCCAGGAGATGAGGATGCCACCGTCAAGTGCTATCCAATCAAGCTGGAGCAGGGTCTTATTCGCGAGAAGATTCATGCAGACCACGCTGACGGTGAACAGGGTCACTATGGTGGCGGGTATGGATCTTAGCAGGATTTTTATCTGATGATAGATCTTCATATCTTAATTCTGAAAGCCTTTCGGATACTTTTTGTGTGCTCTCTTTATTATAGCATACTTTTTTGAGCTTTTCAATTATTTTATTTATTTTACTTGTAACAAAGAGCTATTGACAAAACTTTTTTGCAATGGTATAATAAAGGTATAATAAAGAGGTAAGACAAAAATATTATTCACAAGGAGAAAAAGTATGAAAAAGACAGCGAGAAGAATACTTTCCGTGGCGATCTGCTTTATTATGGTCGTTCAGACTATGATGATAGGCGGATTTTCTTTCACATCAAGCGCCGCAACAGGCGTGCTTTACCAGACTGATTTTAGCAGCGACTTTAACAGCTTGAAAAATACGGGGCTCTGGGACGTTGAAACCGACCAGAGACGAGATGCGACGGCACCCGATATGAACAACGCGATGGTAATGAACAGCCGCGACAGCGTGCAGTTCAAATGGCTCGACGTTGATGGCGTTGGAAGCTACAGCTCAGCAAATACCTACGTGTTTGAATTTGACGTAAAGGTTACCAATGCGGGCTCGGGAGCTCTTTATACAGGTCCCGACCACACCAGAGTAGTATACGTCGCGTTTGGCGGATGGTTCAACCAGGTACAGATCAACGACAAAAACAATAAGCTCGTGGTCGGTGATACAAAGACCGATTACAGCGACACGACATTTATGAACAAGACCGTTCATGTAAAGGTAAGCCTTACCGGTAATACCGTTACCTCCGTTGTAACCGACGCTTCGGGCAACCAGATATCCAAAGGAAGCAGAACCAACGTGGAGTACACAAATATGAGCTACGTAGCTCCTAAGTACTACTCGGACGATAACAGAACACTCGCGCCTACCATGACCTATCTCGTTGTCAGATGCGAGGACGGCGGATTTGAGATGGATAATTTCAAATTCTCGGTCAAGGAGGCTGCGTCCGCACCTGTGAAGGCAAGCTCTATGACACTCAGCTCTCCTCAGAACAAGCAGGCTGTTTACGAGTGCAAGCTGAACTACACCGAGGATTCCGTAAACTACGTAATGCTCGGAAATAAGGAGATATTCAATCTTTCGGAGGGTACACTCAAGATCTGCGAAGCAGAGGTCCTCGGAACGTATAAGCCTGGTCAGTATGGCATCAAAGTGATCGTAAACAATCAGCAGAAGGCTATGTACGTTGAGCTTACGCTTCCTGACGGCGGAACTCTGCGCAGAGGTACTTCCGCTATGCTCGGCGGAACATCAATTGACGTATACTCCCCCTCGGTAGCTAACGTTTCCGACGTTAAGATATCCTATGAGAGCATAAGCGAAAACTCCTATGAGCTTGTTCAGAGCGAGCCTATGGCAAGCGGATTTGGTCAGTATCTTTACAATATAAGTACCTCGTTTAACGACGCGACCTCTACAAGAAACTTCGCGTGGACGACCAACGAGTATTACCTTGGCGGTGATAGCTTTGCTCTTAAGTACAGAGTAAAGGGAACCACCGCGTGGACTGTAGTTGATGCGCTTAAGAGGGCAGAAAAGACAAACGTGCCCACAGAGGATTACTATGAGGCAGACATCAAGGGGCTTAAGGCAGATACCGAGTACGAATACAAGATAGGTATAAAGACAAGCACCGACGAGCAGAACGACTGGACACAGACGTATACCTTTAAGACCGCGAAGGAGGATATAACGGACTTCTCGTTTGTGGCTATAGGTGATACTCAGAGCCTTGCGTGGGGCGGTGATACCTCCTCTAATAAGGGATATAAGTATGCAATGGTCGCGCTTGAGGAGGCTATGCAGGAGGTTCCTGACGCTGCGTTTATACTCAACACGGGTGACGTGACCGACCAGGGCGACAATCTCCAGTACTGGAATTGGTACTTCAAGTCGCTCGGAAAATACGGAGCTACCGTTCCTCACTTTGCTACACAGGGTAACCACGACGCGTGGGGAAGCGGAAATAATAACTTCTTCTCACTGCATTTCAACCATCCCAATAATGGCGATAACGCTCTCGATATGAGCATTGCAAACAACGTTACCAGCGCTAACGGAAAAAGACTTGTAAGCCACTATAAGGATACTATCTATTCTTACAATTACGGAGATGTGCACTTTATCGTGCTCAATTCCGGACCATACAGCTCGGATGATATTCACATACTCAAGGCTCAGAGAACCTGGCTTGAGGAGGACCTCAAGGCTAACGCTGACGCAAGATGGACTATACTTATGGTTCACGAGGCAGTATATCACAGAGTAGGTGGCAACGAGAGCAGACCTTGGCTCTATGATACTATTGAGAAATACGGAGTTGACCTTGTAATTCAGGGACATTCTCACCTTGTAACAAGAACCTATCCTATGAAGGACGGTAAGATAGTTACCAAGACCTCTCCCGACCTTATACAGCAGGGAACAGGTACTGTATATACGACTATCGGATCCACAACCATCACTCACGACGTACTTGGAAATCCCAACGTTGAGGAGTGCATGACTGTTTATACTCCCGAGTCTCTCCAGCCCACGTATACAGTGGTTTCGGTAAAAGAGGACAAATTGGTCATGACCGTAAAGCAGATAAACGGCTATGTTGTCGACGAGTTCACCATAGCTGCTGATCCCAATTACGTTCCACCCGAAAAGGACGAAAACGATAATGAGAACGAGGGAGAGCTTCCCGGGGATAACGGAAACGATAACAACGAAAACGATAACGAAAACAATAACGAAAACAACAACGAAAACACTCAGAAGCCCGAGGGAGGTAATACTCAGAAGCCTGAGAATGACAACACTCAGAAGCCTGGGGCAACCGATGATACCGAGGAGGAAAGCAGCGGCGGATGCGGCGGTGTTGTTGGAGGCGCAGTTGCTGTAATAGCGGCAGTTGCGGCAGCGGGAATAGGTATTTCCTTTAGAAAAAGGGAAGAATAATATCAGATAACTAAAAGCGGAGAGCTCATGCTCTCCGCTTACTTTTCTTGAAAGAAAAGTAAGCAAAAGAACTTCATACTTGGGGGTTTATTGTTGTCTAACTTTGAGCGATGACACAGGTACGCACAAACCAAGGATTGAGTTTGGTCAAGCTTTTTAAAGCTTGCGGGTCATAGGGCAGAGCCCTAACAAAAACGGCGTTTCTTTTTTGTTTCTTTTTTCTTTGCGCCAATAGTGCCAAAGAAAAAAGAT
>JAZSJE010000102.1:0-5397 GCA_045534135.1 Eubacteriales bacterium | reverse complement strand
GCCTATTATTATCCGCACGTCACCGTATGCCCCGCGAATTCGGTTGCAGTAGACTATAGTAGCCCGGTCAGGGCGCTTTCCCGCCTTTCCGCCTGGGGAATAATAGTCAGAGGAACGCTTTTTCTTGGCGGCTGTGTAGTGAGCGACCATAGAGTCGATATTTCCCGCGGATACGAGAAATCCAAGACGGGGTCTGCCGAATTTTTTGAATTCGTCACAGCTTTTATAGTCGGGCTGAGAGAGAAAAGCAACGCGAAATCCCGCGTTTTCAAGCACGCGAGTGATTATAGCAGCGCCAAAGGACGGGTGATCAACGTAGGCATCACCGCAAACGTATACAAAATCGGGTCTGTCCCACCCGAGAGCATTCATTTCACTTGCCGATATGGGCAAAAATCCGTTAGACATAATAATATCCTTTCATACAGATATTCTCATATCATTATATCAAAAAAACGAACGAAAGTCAAGGATAGATACAGATCAAAAAACTTTTGGTATTTTATTTACAAATGGAAAGAATTGTGATATAATGAACTTACCACACAAATCTAATATTGCATGACCCCTGAGGGCTGTTTTTGTAAAAAAAGCAGGCTTCTCTTTTGGCGTTTCAGGGGTTGAAAGCAAAAGATTTGTGTGGTAGCAAGTGAAGTCCTGCATTTTTGGTGTGTGCGGCTTCGGTTGCACACACTTTTTTGTTTTGGAGGAATGAAAATGAAAAGAATTTTAGCGTTTGTCTTAATAACGTTTATGCTCTTAGGAGTGCTTGCGGCGTGTGGAGAGGGTGAAAGTCAGACGACGGAGAAACCGTCAAGCACACAAAACACAGATAGCTCCAATAAGCCGAGCAACGATGATAAGGAAAACGTCGAGCAAGGCGGAGAAAACAACGGAAATACAGAAAATAAAGAACCATCGTGGACAATAGAAACTCTGCCCGAAAGCTCTGAGGGATTGGAGTTCAGATTAAACGATGATGACAGGGGATATACCGTTATTGGCATTGGCACCTGTAAGGATACCGAAATCGTTATTGGTAAATATAATAATTTGCCTGTTACGAGCATTGGAGGTTCTGCGTTCTCCAATCGCTCCAGACTTACAAGCATAATCATACACGACAGCGTTACAAGTATTGGATATAGTGCGTTCCGCTATTGCTACGAACTTACGAGTATAACCATCCCCAACAGCGTTACGAGTATTGGAGATGAGGCGTTTTTCGGTACGGAATACTATGATGACGAGTCAAATTGGGATAACGGTGTGCTGTATATAGGAAATCATTTGATAGAAGCTGATATATCGGGTGCATATACTATAAAAGAAGGTACCAAAACTATTGCAGGTGAAGCGTTCGACGGTTGCAGAGGACTTACGAGTATAAATATCCCCGACAGCGTTACAAGCATTGGAGGTAGTGCGTTCGGCTATTGCACAGGACTTACGAGCATCACGGTTGCTAAGGGCAATACGGTTTATCATAGTAATGGTAACTGCTTAATAGAAACAGCAACAAAAACGTTGATAGCAGGTTGTAATACAAGCATAATACCAACAGACGGAAGCGTTACGAGTATTGGAGGTAGGGCATTCTACGGTTGCTCCGGACTTACAAGCATAAATATACCCAACAGCGTTAAGAGTATTGGCGATTATGCGTTCTTCATTTGCACGGGACTTACGAGTATAACCATACCTGACAGCGTTACGAGTATTGGGGAGGATGCGTTCTTTGGTGCAGCATGCTATGAATCATCAAATTGGACTAACGACGTGCTGTATATAGGAAATCATTTGATAGCGGTAACGGAAACTATATTAGGCGCATACACGATAAAAGAAGGAACAAAAACTATTGCAGATAGTGCGTTCTTTAACTGCAACAAACTTATGAGTATAACCATACCTGACAGCGTTACAAGTATTGGAGATAGGGCATTCCAATATTGCTCCAGACTTGCAAGTATAAATATCCCCGACAGCGTTACGAGTATTGGAGATGGTACGTTCGACGGTTGCAGAGAACTTACGAGTATAAGCATCCCCGACAGCGTTACGAGTATTGGCAACAGTGCTTTATCAGATTGCTATAAACTTACGAGTATAAGCATCCCCGACAGCGTTACGAGTATTGGCAACAGTGCTTTATCAAATTGCTACAAACTTACGAGTATAACCATACCGAACAGCGTTACGAGTATTGGAGAGAAAGCGTTCGAGCGTTGCAACGGACTTGTGAGTATGACCGTGGCTAAAGGAAATAGCTTTTACCACAGTAACGGTAATTGCATAATAGAAACAGCAACGAAAACGTTGATGGCTGGTTGCAAGACAAGCGTAATCCCCACAGACGGAAGCGTTACGAGTATTGGAAAATATGCGTTCTCCAGTTGCACGGGACTTACGAGCATAACCATACCCGGCAGCGTTACGAGTATTGGAAAATATGCGTTCTTCAGATGCACGGGACTTACGAGCATAACCATACCCGACAGAGTTACGAGTATTGGAAATTGTGCGTTTGTAGATTGCGACGGACTAACGAGTATAACCGTATCTAAAGGAAATAGCGTTTACCACAGTAATGGTAACTGCTTAATAGAAACAGCAACAAAAACGTTGGTCGCTGGTTGTAAGACAAGCGTAATCCCAACAGGCGGAAGCGTTACGAGTATTGGAAATCGTGCGTTTGAATATTGCGACGGACTAACGAGTATAACCATACCCAACAGTGTTACGAGTGTTGGAAGTCATGCGTTCTACGGATGCACAGGACTTGTGAGTATAACCATACCCGATAGCGTTACGAATATTGGAGAAGCAACGTTCGAATATTGCACCCAACTCACAATCATTGATTACAAAGGCACCAAAGAACAGTGGAAGGCAATAAGCAAGGGCGTGTATTGGAAGTATGATACAGGAAGCTACACCGTCCACTGCACCGACGGAGATATTCTCAAGGCTGACGACAATTAAACACAAAAACGAGGCACTCATATTGAGTGCCTCTACTTTTTTATACTTGCTTTTTAGTGTTATTTTTTCTTACTTACCCCAAAAATTTTTCTCAAAATAGGCACGAGAAAGCTTGGGGTATGTACCAAAACTATCTTCATAATTCTTACCTCCATTTGATTTTTCATTACCATTATATGCTTTTTTTGCTCTGAGTGACTTATTTTTTTGCTTTCATTTTCATAGTATATATGGAGAAAATATTTGGAGGATATATACTGTATATGAGCGGCATCGGTGGAATAATGAATATTGAAAATTACGGGGTGAACATGGAAAAGCTCAGGGCTATGAGTCTGTCACTGTCTTTGCGCGGCAGAAAAAGAAGCACAGCCTTTAGCGAAGGGAAGATAGGAATGTTTTTTAACAGCTCCTCAGGCTTATCTTTTGAAAAGGACGAGGACAGACAGCCCGAAATATGCCGTCGCAGAGGAAATTCCTATGTCTTATGCATTGACGGTGAGGGCTTTGATACCTCATCGGTGCTTGAAAAATATCTTGTCTTTGGAGTAGAGGCTATTGGCTCTCTTGACGGACCTTTTTCTCTTGCTTTGTACGACGGAGAGCGTGAGATGCTCATTCTTGCCCGCGATAGGCGCGGACGGCGCCCGCTTTTTTATACATATGACGGTATAAGGCTCTATTTTGGCTCTGAGGTCAAGGCGATCATCGAGGCTAAGGAGGACTGCGCGAATGTAAACAGAGAGATGCTTGCAAGGCATCTTGTTTCTCCTGTCGGTGTCTATAGCGCATCGGACATATATTGCGATATAGATCAAGTGCTTCCGGGAGAGTGCGTTCTGTTTACATCTATGGGCATGAGCAGATTTTTCTATCGGGATATCCGTGATATTTCCAAAATAAGATCAAAGGGCTTTCCAAAGAAGTACAGAGCTCTCATACCGTTTGTAAGCTTTGATACAGAGAGGATTTTTGATTGTCTGAACGATTCTCTGATAGCCTACGATTTTCCTCAGTTTGACCCTTACATGCCCTCTCTCTCGGCATTGCTGTCTGCCTCGGTCAAGGAGGGGAGAGAGGTGGTATATTTTGAGGACTATGTAAAGGCTCGTAACATTCACTACTCATACGAGCGTGAGGACAGATTGGGAAATCTTTACGGAGTCAGGGCGGTAGGCGTGCTCCCGAAAAATAGAGATTGGGTTGGTATAGAGAGCCTGGAGCACATGAAAAAAATACTCTATGAGCGATTTTTATCTATTGATCCCTCATCCTTTGGGCTTCTTAAGAGTATATTGGGTAGCACCCGATTTGATGTAATACGCAGATCTCTTGAACGGGATATAAGAAAAAAAGAGGATGCGGAGGATAGTATCCGCACCCTTGGTATGCTTTTGCAAACTATTGAATGGACACAGGCAAACAGATTGCTTATCAAAAACTACGATAGTGCTGTTTGCTGTGATTATATGTAGATCAGTCGTTGCTTTCTATTATAAGCAGCTTGCCCTTTTTTACCGATATGAATGCGCAATTTCCTTCGATCTCGTTGGAGATTGCGTATTGATTTTTCTCGGAGAGATCCTTTTTCACTAAAGGATATTTACATCCCTCCACGGTAACACCCTTGACCTTTTCTCCCTTGGCTATAAGTGAAAGATATTTATATCCGCTTCTCAGGATGATGATGCTGTCGTTTTCGAGATACCTCATTCTGTTTTTTCCGTCGGTTATATATCCTCTTGCTCCAAGCGCCTTAAGATTTTCAATTATAGCTAAGTTTGAAAGTGTATGGTCAAGGCGCCCATCAATACCGCCTATGATGATTATCTCCTTTGCGCCCTTTTTAAGTGCGGTCTGTACCGCAAGCTGTGTGTCGGTAAAATCCTTTTCGGCAGGCACGGTTATAACCTCTGCGCCCTCGGCGGCCTCGTTTAATTCCTCCCTTGGCAGAGAATCAAAATCACCGAGCAGTATCTGCGGTTTAACACCGAGCAGATGCGCATTTCTGTAGCCCGAGTCGGCAGCGATCGTAATATCCTCCTTTTCGGGAGCTTCGGGGATGTTTTTCGGCTCTATTTTTCCACCGGTATATATAAATGCTCTCATTTTATCTCCTTACCATTTTTTCTTTGTCTTAAGCACGTCAAAAAGCTCGCAGAAGCTTTGGTGACGGGACAGGGGAATATCTCCTCGCTTGACAGCCTCGATTATTGCGCATCCTTGCTCCTTTGTATGTGAGCATTTTGTATATCTGCACTCACCTATGTAGGGATCAAATTCACGCATGGTAAGTGGCAGATCCGCAACCTCAAAAAAGTCGAATCTGGCAAAATCAAGCATTCGAACCAAAGAAGAACTGACAATATACAGACAATCAGCATTATCACCTAACGCGTATAGCTCGACCTT
>JAZSJE010000118.1:0-2738 GCA_045534135.1 Eubacteriales bacterium | reverse complement strand
AACATTACTGTGGTCAAAGTCTTTTTCATTTGAAAAACTCCTCCATTTTTTATTTTTATATTTATTTATTTTTTAAAATAAATCAAACCATATCGGCTCTTGTGAGCCTTTCAAAAAGCTTCTCTCTTACTCTCGCAGAGCTATAAGGCTCATCATCCAAAAGCACAGAGTTCTCAGCCTCACTTATATCCCATAGGTGATGCGCGTCGGAGCATATGATCATATTATCCTCACACAGCTCCTCAACGGTAGCTGAAAGCTTTTCCATATTTTCTTTTTCCCTCATCTCGAAAACGTCAAAGCCGTAATCCAGGGGAACGTCACCGAGAATTGCCACAATTCCGTTAGACTGTCTGTCTATATGCGCGGGATGAACATGCGCACCGAAGGACCTTGCCAGCGCAACGGCATCCTCGATAGGAAGATCGGTGGCAGATATCAGCAATCTCTCCTCCTCGCCAATGATCTCATCCTCACCGTCAACAATAAGCTGATTACCGAATATCTCGGGGCGATTATTTATTGGCATAAGATGCGTCCTTATCTCCTCGCCAAAGCGCATAGCGTCCTCAAGCTCGGGAAAAAGGCAGACCAGATGTATGTCCTCGGCGGTTGACAGTTCCATCCCCGCGATCGGGATTATTCCCTGACGTTTACATGCTTCAAAGAAGGCGGGACAGTTTTTTGTTGAATTATGATCTGTAAGCGCCAATATATTCAATCCCTTAAGCGCTGCCATACCTGCGATATTATTAGGTGTCATATCATCATCCGCGCAGGGGGACAAACAGGAATGAATGTGCAGATCGTAAAAATAGCGATTCATATAAGCTCTGCTATCTTCGCGCACGCGCTGAAGGTATCAAGATCGGTCGAAAGTATATTTACTCCCTCCGTTTCCGCCCTCATTTTCGCCTCAGCGTCGGGTTGTACGCTTTCGGACAGAATTATGCACGCTGGATCTGCCAAGGTACATACTGCCACGATATTAACGTTGGACATGATAGTGACCCATGCGCAGCCTTCGCTTGCTCGTCCCATTACCCAGCTAAGCAGGTCACCCGCATAGCCTCCAAGTATTTCTCTCTCTCCATTTGGCATGCAAATAGCCTTAAAGCCATTTACTTCGGAAAGTTCCTTTACGGTCATAATTACCTCCGACTGACGGCAGGTCAGTTTTTATTGTGCTTGTCACGAAGCTGTATCAAGCAATCGTCAAGCTTAGCATCGTTTTTAATTATATCCTCTGCAAGCGCGTGACAGTTTGGCGCTCCGCATGATCCGCAGTCAAGGTGCGGAAGTCCCTTGTATATCTCCTCGATCGCAGCCATCTTTGCAATAGCTGTAAAGCGATCCTCAGCAAGCACTGAGGCGCGGCAATTATCTATCTTGCTATCATAGAAGACGTCGGGAGTAAGTGCCTGCTCGTCCTCAAGTCTGTTACCCGAGATAGGAAGATACTTACGAAGCGAACGCAATCTTGCCTTTGCTATAAAGGGATTTTCTACCGTGAGAGTTCCACCGACGCATCCGCCGATACAAGCATTAAGCTCAACAAACTCAAGATCATGCATAGACCCGTTTTCGATCTCGTCAAGAATTTTAATGCAGTTTTCTATTCCGTCTGCCGCAAGATATTTGTCTGAAAGAATAGAAGTTGCCTCTCCACCGGAGCCCGCCCAGTTAAGACCGATTATCCCGGTCGTTGAAAGTGGCTTAAGATCATTTATGCTCTTGTACTTGGAGCGTAGCTTGAAATAAAAATCACTTATAGCCACACCTCCCGTAACAGCGCTCTTTTCCACGCCTAACGGGTTTCTTATATAGCTTATCTTTGCGGGACAGGGTGACAAAAAGATCACGCAGATGTCATCATCGGTAAGCTCGGGATGTGCCAGAAGCGCTTCCTTTCTTGCCTGACGCGCTGCATATTCAATAGGCGGCATGATCGGCAAAAGATGCTCTACAAGGCATGGAAATCTAAGGCTTATAAGCCTTACTATAGCGGGACATGCCGAGCTTATGACGGGCATCGGAAGTCCTTCCATTTTCATGTATCTTCTTGTGTGCTCTGTTACGATCTCAGCAGCCTTTGATACCTCATATACGGCATCAAAGCCACACTCAAGCAAAGCATTAAGTATATTATCTACGTCATCAACATCCTCGAACTGTCCATAAAGAGCAGGTGCAGGAAGCGCAATTTTGTACTTATAAGAGTCAAAATCCTCAAACTTATCGTAAGTAGCCTTTTTAGCCTTGTACGGACACAGGCGGATACATTCTCCGCAGTCGATACACATGTCTTCCTTTATTATCGCGTGTCCGTCTCTTACTCGAATAGCCTCTGTAGGACAACGCTTTATACAGTTGGTGCATCCTTTGCATCTGGACAAATCGAGAGTAACCGAATGTTTATTGTTTAACATTTTATACTCCTTGCCAAAGGTGGCTCAGACGTTGACTGCCATATAAATGGTAGTACCCTTTCCCACCTCGGATTCTATTTTCATATCATCGGTATATCTTTTCATGTTCGGCAGACCCATTCCGGCGCCAAAACCAAGTGAGCGTATATTCTCGGGAGCGGTGGAATATCCCTCCTTCATTGCCATCTCTATATCGGCAATTCCGGGGCCGCTGTCCGCTAAGATTATCTCTATTTTATCACTGCTTACTATAACGTCAGCACTTCCGCCGTTAGCGTGGATGACCATATTTATCTCACCCTCGTACAT
>JAZSJE010000110.1:0-4952 GCA_045534135.1 Eubacteriales bacterium | reverse complement strand
AAGGTGCACGTTAAGCTTGACGTTGGCATGGGAAGGATTGGATTTGTTATTGATAACACCCGTGAAAGATCTTTTTCCGAGCTGCTGGAGATTTGCCGAAATGAATGCTTTGTTACGGAAGGGATTTTTACCCATTTTCCTATGGCAAGCGAGGGAAAAATGGATGTTGGTATTACCGCAAAACAGTATGAATATTTTTGCTCAGTAATCTCCCGTCTTGAAAATGAAGGAGTAAGCTTTAGGATCAAGCACTGCTCAAACAGTGCGGCGGCTATAAAATATCCACAATACAGCCTGGATATGGTACGATACGGCATAGCTCTTTACGGTTCGCTTCCTTCTTCTGATATGGATGATATAGGCTTAAAAAATACACTTTCCCTCAAGACTGTGGTTTCTAACGTTAAGAAAATGAAAGCCGGAGAAAGCATAAGCTATGGAAGTGAATACACGGCACAGCATGACGTTACGATCGCTACGCTTCCAATAGGATATGACGATGGCTTCAGACGTGAAAACTATCCGAACAGATCCTTGATTTCCGTTGGTGGCGTTTTGTGCGAAATAACGGGCAGAGTGTGCATGGATCAGACTATGATAGATGTGAGTAATGCCGGAGAAGTACGTATAGGTGCCGAGGCAGTTATATACGGTAGTGGAAGCAGTATCAGCCTTGAGGAATTTTCAAAAAATAACTCAAAGATCCCGTATGAAACTATGTGTGAAATATCTGCCAGAGTGCCGAGAGTTTATATAAAAAACGGAAGAATCGAAAGCATTCGAGAGTCTTTTGTATAGACAAATAAAAAATTGTGATAAATTACAAAAAAACAGCAACATAAAACAACAAAAATTTACCTCAAAACAAACATTTTCTGTTGACTTTTCTATGTCAATATGATATAATCATATTGTTAGTTTTTTGTATTCATCGGGCTTTTTGTGACCGGCGGATTTGTGGAAAAAACCATGGGGAAGCAAAAAGTAATATGCCGACCGCCTGGGCAGCACTCTCAATCATTGGGATAGGACTGCCCATATTTATTTTCAGGAGGATTTGAAATGAAAAAAGTTGGAATAATTATGGGAAGCGACAGCGATCTGCCCGTAGTAAGCAAGGCAATTGACGCGCTTAAGGAATATGGAGTTCCTTTTGAGGTTCACGTTTATTCTGCGCACAGAACACCGGTAGAGGCAAAGGAATTTTCTGCAAATGCCCGTGAAAACGGATTTGGAGCTATTATTGCCGCAGCAGGAATGGCGGCGCATCTCGCAGGTGCGATTGCAGCTAATACTACTCTGCCTGTGATAGGAATTCCCGTTCAGTCTAAAAATTTGGGCGGAATGGATGCGCTCCTTTCTACCGTTCAAATGCCTTCGGGTATTCCCGTGGCAACTGTAGCTATCGACGGTGCGGCAAACGCGGCACTTCTGGCGATCCAGATACTTGCGGTTGAGGATGCCGCCCTTGCGGCTAAGCTCGACGCTGCAAGATCAGCAGGAGCCGCAAAGGTTCTCGCCAAGAATGCAGATATTGAGGCGAAATTTAACAACTGAGCTCATCGCTGAAACTACAGGAGGAAACACATGGGAGGATTTTTTGGCGTTGCAAGTAAGCACGACGCAATATCAGACGTATTTTTTGGAACTGACTACCATTCTCACCTTGGACCCAGGAGGGGTGGAATGGCGGCATATGATAAAGATATAGGGCTTCAAAGAGATATACATAATATTGAAAATTCACCCTTCAGAACTAAATTTGATAAGATCTTTGACGATATGAAGGGCAACTCGGCAATAGGCTGCATCAGCGATACAGATCCGCAGCCCTTGCTTATAAAATCTACAATCGGTACGTATGCGATTTCATTTGTTGGATGTATCAATAACTCTGAGGAGCTAATAGATAAATATCTTTTAACAAACGGCGGACACTTTGGTGTTATGACGGGTGGAAAGGTCAATTCTGTCGAACTTGTAGCATCTTTGATAAATCATAAGAGTAATTTTTGCGAAGGAATCAAGTTTGCGCAAGAGGTTATAGACGGCTCAATGACAGTTCTTATACTTAAGGATGACGGAACTATTATTGCGAGCAGAGATAATTTTGGCAGACTTCCTGTTATTATTGGAAAGAGTTCTAGCGGATACTGTGTTTCCTTTGAATCCTTTGCTTTTGAAAAGCTTGGATACAAAAAGGAAAGAGAGCTTGGCCCCGGAGAGATAGTTGAATTTTCCAATAGCTCAATCAAGCAGCTATCAGCGCCCAAAAGTAAGATGAGAATATGTTCATTCCTTTGGACCTACTACGGATACTCAAACTCTACCTATGAGGGTGTAAACGTAGAGCTGATGAGATATAAAAACGGACATATCCTTGCTAAGCACGACAAAGAGCAAGGAATAGCAGCGGACGTTGATTACGTATGCGGAGTACCAGATTCGGGAACACCGCACGCAATAGGATATGCTAACGAGAGCAAAAAGGATTTTGCGCGTCCGTTTATCAAATATACGCCTACCTGGCCGAGAAGCTTTACTCCTTCGAAGCAGGCTGAGCGCAATAAAATAGCAAAAATGAAGCAGATACCCGTTACAGAGCTTATTCACGATAAAAATCTGCTATTTGTAGACGACTCAATAGTAAGAGGAACTCAGCTTAAGGAAACCGTAGATTTTCTTTATGAGAACGGAGCTAAATCGGTTCACATGCGCTCAGCGTGTCCACCGATAATGTATAGCTGCAAGTATCTTAACTTCTCCAGATCCACAAATCCTATGGAGCTTATTGCAAGACGAACCATAGTAGAGCTTGAGGGAGAGGCAGGACTTGAACACATAAGCGAATATATTGACTCAAACACTGAGAGAGGCAAAAATCTTCGCAAGGCTATTGCGGACAAGTTCCAGTTTGATTCATTGGAATTTCAATCTCTTGACGGTATAATCGAAGCTATTGGGATTGACGAGTGCAAGCTTTGCACTTATTGTTGGAACGGAAAAGAATAATAAATATAAACATCTAAGTTAAGTGAAAGGAAAAAATGAAATGTCAAATAACAGTTACAGTGAAAGCTACAAGGCGGCAGGTGTTGATATAACTGCCGGATACAAGTCCGTAGAGCTCATGAAAAAGCACATAGCACGTACAAAAAACGCAGGTTGTCTTGATGACGTAGGTGGCTTTGGTGGATGCTTCGGTCTTGACCTTAGCGGAATAGAGGAGCCCGTACTCGTATCGGGAACAGACGGCGTAGGAACAAAGCTCCGCTTTGCTATGCTTCTTGATAAGCATGATACTATCGGTATTGACGCTGTTGCCATGTGTGTAAATGATATTATCTGCTGCGGAGCAAAGCCCCTGTTTTTCCTCGATTACATAGCTTGTGGTAAAAACTATCCCGAGAAGATCGCCGCAATCGTTTCAGGCGTTGCAGAGGGATGTGTTCGTTCCGGAGGCGCACTCATAGGAGCAGAAACTGCTGAACATCCCGGTATGATGCCTGAGCATGATTACGACATCGCAGGATTTAGTGTAGGTGTTGTTGACAAAAAGAAGATAATTGACAATACAAAGATGACTGAGGGTGATGTAGTTATCGCGCTTGCATCAAGCGGTGTTCACTCCAACGGATTTTCACTTGTACGTAAGGTGTTTGACGTTGAGAATAATACCGAGCTTACCAAGCCTTGCGCAGAGCTTGACGGTAAGAGTGTGGCAGAGGTACTTCTCACTCCTACTAAGATTTACGTAAAGCCTGTTCTTGCGTTGCTTGAAAAGGTCAACGTAAAGGGAATCAGCCATATTACAGGCGGCGGATTCTATGAAAATATTCCAAGATCTATTCCCGATGGACTTACCGCTAAGATAAATAAATCTTCGATAAGGGTTCTTCCTATCTTTGACATGATAGCAAAGGTAGGTAACGTACCCGAAAGAGATATGTACAACACCTTTAATATGGGCGTTGGCATGAGTATAGTAGTTCCTGCGGCAGAGGTCGATACCGCTCTCGCAATTCTTAAGGAGCAGGGCGAGGATGCATACGTTATCGGTGAGATAATTGCCGGCAACGAAGGTGTGGTATTCTGCTGATGACGGGACAGGCTAAAATTGCCGTATTTGTTTCTGGCGGCGGAACAAATCTTCAGGCACTTATAGATGCCGCTGATAACGGTATTATAAAGTCGGGTAAGATCGAGTTGGTTATTTCAAATAACCCAAATGCTTATGCGATTACCCGCGCACAAAACGCAAATATTCCAGTAGAGGTCATAAGCAAGAAGCTTTGCGGATCTCAGGAAGCATTTGAGGTAGCACTTAAGAAAACCTTAAATGCATACGGTATAGAGTTGATCGTTTTAGCAGGCTTTATGAACATACTAAGCGCGAACTTTACTAAGGATTATCCCGAGCGTATTATAAACGTGCATCCGTCACTTATCCCGTCATTTTGCGGAAAAGGTTTTTACGGACTTCACGTTCACGAGGCTGCTCTTGAGTACGGGGTAAAGGTAACGGGTGCGACCGTACATTTTGTAAACGAGATACCCGATGGAGGACGTATAATTCTTCAAAAGAGCGTAGCTATAAGAAAGAATGATACGCCAGAGAGCTTGCAGCAGCGTGTTATGCGAGAGGCTGAGTGGAAGATCCTTCCCAGAGCTGTTGAACTGGTATCAAAAGAAATAAATTCGTTAAGGAAAGGTAAATAAAAATGAGTGTTAAAGGATTGAATTCTATAAAGGATCTGCTTTCTTCAAATACCTATCCAGGTAGAGGTATAATAATTGGACAAAGTGCAGACGGAAAGAATGCTATGATAGCTTATTTCATTATGGGAAGAAGCGCAAATAGCCGTAACCGCATATTTGAACGTTACGATGGTGGTATGAGAACAAAAGCTTTTGATGAAGCAAAGCTTGAGGATCCAAGCCTTATCATTTAC
>JAZSJE010000218.1:0-12009 GCA_045534135.1 Eubacteriales bacterium | reverse complement strand
CGAAGGCGACGAGTACGCAAAGAATAAACTCGTAGAGGCGAACCTTCGTCTTGTCGTAAGTATCGCTAAACGTTACGTAGGTAAGGGAATGTTCTTCCTTGATCTTATTCAGGAAGGAAACCTTGGACTTATGAAGGCTGTTGAAAAATTCGATTATCAGAAGGGATATAAATTCTCTACGTACGCAACGTGGTGGATCCGTCAGGCGATAACGAGAGGTATTGCCGATCAGGCAAGAAGCATTCGTATCCCCGTTCATATGGTTGAGACCATTCACAAGGTATCGAGATACCCCCGCCAGATGCTTCAGGAGCTTGGGCGCGAGGCGACTGCAGAGGAGATCGGCGAGAAGATGGGAATGAGCGCGGAAAAGGTTCGCGAGATAATGAAGATCGCACAGGATCCTGTTTCTCTTGAAACTCCTATAGGAGAGGAAGAAGATAGCCACCTTGGTGATTTTATTCCCGATGACGATACGCCCGCACCTGCGGAAGCTGCGTCGGCAACGATCCTTCGCGAGGTTATCGAGCGTGAGCTTCATACTCTGACCCCCCGTGAGGAGCACGTAATAAAGCTTCGTTTCGGTCTTTATGATGGAAGGACAAGAACTCTTGAGGAGGTCGGAAAGGAATTCGATATAACAAGAGAGAGAATTCGTCAGATCGAGGCCAAAGCGCTTCGTAAGCTTCGTCACCCCAGTCGCGCAAGACATCTTCGCGGATTTTTGGACTGATTGAAAAATTGTTGTATTGCATAAAGTTTTTTGGACATATTTGTGAAAAATGCACTTGCACATAGCGTATTTTTAAAAAAGCAAAAAAGAAAACTGTGCAAATTGCTATGACTTTTAAAAAACTTTAACAAAAAACAATAAATACAGGCAAAAACAAAAAGCCAAGCGGTAAATTTCCCCTTGACTTTTTTGCCATTTTGATGTAAAATATTAAGAGAAATATCTTCGGCAATTTGCCGAGTTGAATGGCAGGAGGATTTAAATGAAAAGAAGATTGATCAGTCTCCTTTTGGTTTTAATAATGGCAATGATCTGCTTCGCTGGATGCGGAGAGGAATCGCGTGAAGAAATAATGAAAGAGATCGGTAAGGAGGCGTCTACCGACGCAGAGACTATATCTCTCTACCTCATGTCCGAAAAGCCCGTAAGCAAGGAGCAGGAGGAGCGCATGGAAAAGGCGGTAAACGAAATTACCGAGACCGGCTATACTATCCATGTTGACCTCAAATACTTTACTCCTGATGAATACTATGAAAAGCTTGAGGCTGACCTCGAGAAGATGGAAGAATATTACGGAAGCGGTGACGCGGGTAAGAAAAAGGATAATCCTGTTTACGTTGACGAAAACGGTCTTCCAAAGGTACACTATCCTAAGATAGAAAGCTTTGATGTAAACGTATTCTACTTTGGTGGATATGAGAAGTATATTCAGTATAAGTCTGCGGGATATCTCAGAGACGTAAGCACCGAGTTTGTAGGAGCTTCAAAGGCAATGAAGGCTGCTATCAACAATAAGCTTGTAAATCAGTTTAAGGAAGTTAACGGTGTATACGACGCAATTCCTACGAACAGAGCGATCGGAGAATATACCTACATTCTTGTTGATAAGGACGTTTGGAATGCAGCTAAATACAAGAGAGATCAGATAACATCTCTTGTGTGCGACGGTTGCCGCGATATCCTCAGCATGGTAAGCAACGATGCAAATTACAGCGACAAATTTGTTCCGCTTTATTCCTCAGTTGACGATATTAACGTAGCGGATGTTAAGTACTTCGGTATTTCTGCCGCTGACGCTACTATAAACAAATTTTCTATACTTGCGGGAACCTACAATTCTTCCTGGGTAAACGGTGCGGAGAACTCCTATCCTGTTATGGATTCTCTCTTTAATTCTGCCAACAACGGCAATTACACCGTAAGTGACCAGCTCGAGATACTTAAGTCCTACGAGCTGAACGGATATTACGGAACAAAGGCAGACGAGGGCAAGCCCTTTGCGCTCGGCTATGTTAAGGGTAGCTTTGACGTTATCGAAAAGTATGGCGATGATTACGAGATCATTCCTGTAGAGAACCCCACACTTACTAATAAGGAGCTTTACGAGAGCCTCTTCGCAGTTGCAAAGTATGCTAATGACGAAAAGGCAAGTATGCAGATACTTACTCTCCTCAACACAAACGAGGAATTCCGCAATCTTATCCTTTACGGAGTAGAGGGCGAGAACTACGTATGGGAGGATTCCGAGATCCTTGACAAAAACGGAAATCCCTACCGCGTTGTGGCAAGACAGGAAAAGGATCCCGATAAGCTTTACGTAATGGATCCCTTGAAGACAGGTAACGTGGCATTGGCTTATACCGCTAAGGGCGAAGATCCCAGAGCTAAGGGATATATATATGATCACAACGACGGAATAGTAGTTGATTACGTTTTGGGCTTCTCGTTCTATGAGGCATACAAGTCAAAGGCAATAACCAAGGAAACCTACGAGGATATTATCGAGCTTACTGAAAAATCCTTGGAAGCATACGAGGAGCTTCGCGCCGCTGAAAATCCCGGAGAGGTTGCAGCAGCTATGCTTAAGCTGAAGAATCTGGAGAACAGTGACGAGTATAAGGCGATCATGGACACTGAGAATAGCGAATCGGCTATTACATATTACACAGAATGGCTCGTGGAAAAGGGACTCATCTATAGAGAGCCTAATCCCGACGATGAAATAATAGTAAAGTAAAAAAATAAAAAAAGGCGGTTTCCGCCTTTTTTTATTAAAGGATCTTATGAAGAAATTTTATACATATTGCATTTGGGATTTTAACGGAACTATTCTTGACGACGTGGAGCTTGGAATGAATTCGGTAAATACTCTGCTCGCCGAAAGAGGAATTTCAACGATATCGTGCAGGGAAGAATACAGAAAAAGATTTGATTTCCCTATAATAGATTATTACCGAGATCTGGGCTTTAATTTTGATACCGATCCGTACGAGGAGCTGGCAGAGCTATGGGTGGATATTTATATGAAAAATCTTTCCACGGCAAGCATGTATCCCGACGTCATCTCAACACTTGATTTTTTCTCTCAAAGCGGTGTTAAGCAGAGCGTGATTTCCGCATCCGAGAGGAAAATGCTGACCGCCCAGCTAAGTGGGCTCGGTATAATTGACAGATTTGAAGAAATAATGGGAATAGATAATATCTACGGTGACTCTAAGCTTGCGCTGGCTCAGGATTGGAAAGCAAGGCATCCTGACGAGCGAGTAATGTTTATAGGGGATACTATTCACGATTGCCAGACTGCCGAAATTCTTGGCGCGGACTGCTTTATTGTTTGCGCGGGTCATCAGTGCAGAGAGCGATTTGAAGGGAAGCATTTGAAAATATTTGATACTCTTAGCGATCTTGTGGAGTATTTAAAGACTATGTGCTGATTTGCTTTTTATCCTTTTTCTTACTCGGTTGAGGTGGCGCTCAAAGCTGCCGCTGTTTATAAATTCAGCCAGGGCATATTGATCCAACACGGGGACGGAGCAGGAAAAGCTGCCGAGTGTTTTTTCATATCTTGGCATAAGATGTGAGGGAAGGATCATATATCCCATTCTCATAGATGGAGAAAGGCTTTTTGAGAAGGTGTTTATATATATAACCGACTCGGTGGTGTCAAGTGAATATAACGACTCTATAGGGTGTCCCGGAATGAAAAATTCGCTGTCGAAATCATCCTCGATTATATAGCTTTTCTTCTCGTGCGCCCAATTGAGATATTCATAACGCTTTGAAATTGAAGTCGTCACACCTGAGGGATAGCTGTGAAAGGGTGTTACGTGGAGCACATCAAATTCAGCATTTTGCAGATCCGCGCTTTCTATGCCCTCTGCGCCAAAGCGCAGGGGGCATATTTGTGCTCCCTCACCGAGGTAGACAGCCTTTATTTGCGAATATGAAGGGTCCTCTATTCCGTATATCTTATCTCTGCCAAGGAGCTTTAATGCTATCTCGTAAAGCTGCTCAGAGCCCGAGCCGATAATTATACGGTGAGGATCTGCAAGCATACCCCTATAGCGGTAAAGATAATCGGAGATGGCGTTTCGTAATACAGCACAGCCCTCCGAAGGAGCTTTTACAAAAAGCTCCTCACCGCGCTCAGAGATCACCTTGCGCAGAGTTTTAAACCATAGAGCATACTCAAAATCGCGCTCTGTAGGCAGGGTGCGATTTTCCTTTATGTGAGAGAATGGAACGTGAGGCGCGGATTTATCAAAAATCGGTGTAAGGTCTATTTTGGAAACGAAATATCCGCTACGCTCACGTGTTGAGATATATCCCTCGTCCTCAAGCATTCCGTAAGCGCGCTCGACTGTGATTATGCTGTACCCGATTTTGTCTGACATCACTCTTTTTGAGGGAAGCTTTTGACCGGGCTCATATTCACCTGAAAGTATTTTTTTCTTAATATCAAGGTAAAGATTATAATATTTTTTCATCTGGTATTATAAAATTCTCCAAATTTGATTATTTACATATTGCCACATATAGATTATAATATAAAAAAATCAAAATGTAAAGAGGTATTTAAAATGTCGTATAAGAAAATACTCACTATTCAGGATATATCATGTGTTGGACAGTGCTCACTTACGGTAGCGCTTCCCATAATTTCCGCGTGCGGTGTGGAAACCTGTGTGCTTCCTTCTGCCGTTCTTTCTACGCATACGGCGGGATTTAAGGGCTATACCTTCAGAGATCTTACCGAGGATATGCCTGCTATAAGACAGCATTGGATTTCTGAGGGCATCAAGTTCGATGCTATATATACGGGTTATCTCGGAAGCACAAAGCAGATAGAATACGTTGCCGATATATTTGAGAGCAACGCAAAGGATAGCGCTGTAAAGATAGTTGATCCCGCTATGGCAGACAACGGGAAGCTTTATTACGGCTTTGATATGGATTTTGTCAAGGCAATGAAGGGGCTTTGCGCAAAGGCTGACTACGTTATCCCCAATATTACCGAGGCATGCTTCCTTACGGGCATTGAGTATAAGAGCGAATATGACAGAGAATATATAGATGAGCTTCTGGCTGCCCTGAGTGATATCGGCTGTAAGAATATTATATTTACGGGTATTTCCTACAGAGAGGGCTACACCGGTGTTGTGGTGCTTGAGAACGGTGTGTATTCTTATTATGAACATGAGAAGATCGCGGGTGGATGTCACGGTACGGGCGACGTTTATGCCTCGGCGTTTGTAGGTGCGCTTATGAGAGGTAAAACTGCATACGATGCGGCAGTCGTCGCGGCAGATTATACGCTTGAGTGCATAAAGGAAACCGTAAAGCTTGACAACCACTGGTACGGCGCGGCATTTGAACTTGGAATTCCTAAGCTTATAGAGCTTTTGAAGTAAATAAAAAAGAGATGCGCATGCATCTCTTTTTTATTTATCTGCCCTCGATAAGATCGTTCATATTGTAAAGACCCGCACTCTTACCCGAAATATAGGAGGCCGCACGGAGCGCGCCGGTCGCGAATATTTCGCGTGATGCCGCGGAGTGGGAAATGGTGACTATCTCGTTGGTTCCCGCAAAGATCACCTCGTGCTCACCGACGATCGTGCCACCCCGTATCGAGTGTACGCCTATTTCCTTTGGCTCTCTGGCGCGTCTTACGCTGTGACGGTCATAGACAAGCTCGGTTTCCTCACGTTCCTCTGCGATAGAATTTGCCAGCATCAGAGCGGTTCCGCTGGGCGCGTCGAGCTTTTTGTTATGGTGCTTTTCTATGATCTCAACGTCAAAGTCAAGCCCGAGAGTTTTTGCCGCCTGCTTTGCAAGGCTCATTATAAGATTTATTCCTATCGAGAAGTTTCCCGAGAAGAAAATTGCAACATCCTTTGATGCCTCCTTCATCATTTGAAGCTCCTCGTCGGTATGACCCGTAGTAGCTATGACTAAGGGGGTGTGAGTTTTTTTGGCGTAATCAAGCAGAGCGGGGAGCGCAGAGTGATGAGAAAAATCAACTATTGCGTCTGCCTTGCCCGAAAAATCAAAAATGCTTTCGTAAACGGGGAAGCTGCAAGCGGCGGCAAGAGCCGACGCGTTGATGTCTACTCCCGCAACTATGTCATATTCGTTCTGCGCTGCCGCGGTGATAGCCTTGCCCATTCTTCCGCCGCAACCGCAAAGAATTATATTTGTCATAAAAATTCCTTTCCTTTTTACGTGAATAAAATTAAAGGAGTCCGTGCTTCTTAAGCGCAGCTACAAGTCTTGCCTTGGTATGGTCCTCCATCTCACAGAGGGGAAGGCGCATTTCTATATCGCAAAGTCCCATTTCTGCCATAGCGGTTTTTACGGGAACAGGGTTTACCTCGCAGAAAAGCGCGTTTATGAGGTCGAGCAGACGGAGCTGGCTCTTTGCTGCCTCGGTGTAGTTGTTTTCAAGACAGAGCTTTGCCATCTCGTGAGTTTCTTTAGGCATTACATTCGAGAGAACCGAAATAACACCCTTTCCGCCAAGCGACATGATAGGCACTATCTGATCATCGTTGCCCGAGTAAACGTCAAGGCTATCACCGCATTCCGCTATAAGCTCAGCGATAGTGCTTATGTTGCCCGATGCCTCCTTGACAGCAACTATTCTCTCGTGCTTAGCAAGCTCCTTATATACGGGGAGAGTTATATTACAGCCCGTACGTGAGGGAACGTTGTAGAGAATGATCGGCTTATCTGTCTTGTCCGCAGTTTCGAGGAAGTTTTTGATAAGACCCTTTGGGGTCGCCTTGTTATAGTAGGGAGTTACGAGAAGAAGGGCATCGGCGCCGATCTCGCACGCATATTTTGAAAGCTCTATACCGTATGCGGTATCGTTAGAGCCTGTTCCCGCGATCACAGGGACTCTGCCCGCAACAGTGTCGACCACGAATTTCATGCAGTCCATATGCTCCTCATGGGTGAGAGTAGCAGCCTCTCCCGTGGTTCCCGCAACAACTATCGCGTCGATGCTGTTTTTTATCTGATCCTCGATTATTTTCTTGAAGTTTTCCTTGTCTATCTGACCGTTTTTAAATGGAGTGATTATGGCAGTTGCCGCTCCTGTGAAAATTGTTGGTTTAAGCTTACTCATAGTGGTTGTTCCTTTCATAATTTAAACTTGTTTTTTGAAAAGAATTCATATAAAAACAAAAAAACCGGTTGAAAACCAGCTGAAATTGTACTATAATATAGGAGAGATAAACTCCAAGGTTACAGTTGACAATTAACAGATAGCTCTCCATCAAAAAAATGATGACAGTCCGCCAACTATGAATCGGCAAGACCAGACAAGACACCGCCGTTTGAGTCTTATCTTCGGCGTTCTACCCTCGTGCGTGGATCTCAGCGGTCACGGCGACCATTGACACACGACGGTTGTAAAACGCGCCTCTATCGTAATTATATGTATCTACGAGATATAATAACATATCTTTCTTCCTATGTCAAGACTTTTAACAAATTTTTCATCTGAACGATAAATTGAAGGAACTTTTATGATCATAACAAACGAAAAGAAACCAACAGACCTTAAAACCTCAGACTTTTTCTATGAGCTTCCGCCCGAGCAGATAGCTCAGCACCCCGCAGATAAGCGCGACCATTCCCGTCTTATGGTTATACATCGCGACGGATCGAATATAGAGCATAAGCATTTCTATGATATTCTTGATTATCTTCGCGAGGGAGACGTGCTTGTAATAAATGACTCTAAGGTTATTCCCGCACGTCTTTACGGACATGCCGAGGGTAGAGAGGATGCTCGTCTTGAGCTTTTGCTTCTCCGTCAGCATGAGCTTGATACGTGGGAATGCCTTGTGAAGCCGGGCAAAAGAGCTCGCATCGGCTCGCGCGCTACCTTTGGGGAGGGTATACTATCAGGAGAGGTAGTTGATATAGTCGAGGAAGGAAACAGAATAATACGCTTTGAGTATGACAAGGAGCGATATTCAAGCATATATGACGTTTTGTCTGTGGTTGGAATGATGCCGCTGCCGCCCTATATAACCGAGCAGCTGGGCGATAATTCGAGATACCAGACCGTTTACGCACGCGAGGAGGGCTCTGCGGCAGCTCCTACGGCGGGATTGCATTTTACCCCCGAGCTGCTTGAAGCGATAAGGGCGAAGGGAATTAAAATAGCCCCTGTAATGCTTCATGTAGGACTTGGGACCTTCCGTCCCGTAAAGGCTGAACGGGTCGACGAGCATATTATGCACACCGAATATTTTTCCGTATCTGAGGAGAGTGCCAAGATCATAAATTCCGCAAAAGCGGCGGGCGGCAGGCTCGTATGCGTTGGTACTACCTCTTGCAGAACTATTGAAAGCGTTGCGCATGATGACGGATATATCCCCGCTATGTCCGGAGATACCGGTATATTTATATATCCCGGCTACAAATTCAAGGCAGTCGATGCGCTTATCACGAATTTTCATCTTCCCGAAAGCACTCTGCTTATGCTGGTTTCAGCATTTTACGATAAGGAAAAAATGATGGGCGCGTATAAGATAGCAGTGGATGAAAAGTACAGATTTTTCTCCTTTGGTGACGCTATGTTTATAGAATAGAGGAAAACGTGAATAAGGAAAAGACAAAAATTATCGCAATAGTAGGACCTACGGCAAGTGGAAAGAGCGCGTTAGCGCTTGAGCTGGCAAAAAGGTATAACGGAGAGATAATCTCTTGCGATTCCATGCAGATATATAAAAGAATGAATATAGGCACCGCAAAGCCAACGGCAGCGGAGCTTTCCGCAATCAGACACCATATGATAGACGTAGCCGAGCCGAGTGTGGCGTTTTCCTGTGAGGAGTATGTCAAGCTTGCTTCGATGGCAATTGACGATTGCGCAAAAAGAGGAAAGCTGCCTATAGTTTGCGGCGGTACAGGTCTGTATCTTGATGCTTTGCTCAGAGGCGGAAATTCAGCACCCGCATGCGAAACAGAGGAGATCCGCCGTGAGCTTATGTTTCGGGTTCAAAGAGAGGGAATAGAGCCGCTTTACAGTGAGCTTAAGGTCTTTGATCCTGAAAGCGCAGAGGCAATACACCCCAACAACCACAAAAGAGTCATAAGGGCTATGGAAATATATCTTTCTTGCGGAATACCTAAATCCGAGCTTGACAGACGTTCAAGAGAGCTTGAGGGTCCGTATGACGCAACTGTTGTGGGCCTGTTTTATAATGACCGTGAGATCCTATATGGACGTATTGAAAAAAGAGTCGATGAAATGCTTGATGCCGGACTTCTCGAGGAAACGAGATCACTTATGGGTGAGGGTGTGTTCAAGCTTAATAAAACGGCGGCTCAGGCGATCGGATACAAGGAGCTTATAGGCTATCTTGAGGGTAAGGAGAGCCTTTCTACGGCAAGCGATGAGCTGAAAAAGGCTACTCGCAGATATGCCAAAAGACAGTTGACGTGGTTCTCGGCAAAGGATTACGTCATACCGCTTTATGCTGATCAAAAAACATTTGAAGATATTGTAAATAATGCGGTTAAGCTCTTTTCTCTTTGATGCTTTTATGGTAAAATATAAGTGTAGATATTAATTTAAGGAGGAAGCTATGACGAAGAAAAAAAGCGGCGTATTTCGCTCAAAATTTGCTATCGGTGTTATCTTTGTCGTAGCTGTTATCTATGCGGTCTATCACCTTGCCAGCCTATTTTCGGGTGATGCTATAAAGACTATCGAGTCTGGAGTTACCACACACACTGTCAGTGTTGGCGCAAACGGGTATATCTTTAGAGATGAGAAGCCCCTGACCTTGGATAACACAGGTGTTATTGAATATGTGACAGAGGATGGCTCAAAGGTTGCTATCGGAGATAAGATCGCTAACGTTTATGCCGGAAAGGGTGAATACCGAGAGCTTGTTCGCTCTCTTGACAGACAGATAGCGCTTCTTGAAAAAAGCTCGGTAGGCAGTGAGCCTCTTAATTATGGCGATCTCAGAAGCGAGGCAAACGATATATATAGCAAAATTTCCGGCTTGCTTGCCTCGGGAGAAACAGGAGAGCTTGCCGTGCAAATAGAAAATATGATGATAACGCTTAACAGAATGAGCGCTATGAAGGGCGAGAGCGACGAGATCCAAAATACACTTAAATATCTCAGAGATCTTAGAGAAAGTCTTTTTGGAACCTCATATGAAACGGGTTACGCGCCGTTTAGCGGATATTTTTACTATGACGTAGACGGATACGAAAGTGTATTTACAAAAAGCGCGGTTGATAATCTGAGCGAGGAGAGCTTTGATCATCTTGTTTCCTTGATGGAGGCAAAGAGAGGAAGCGTGTCAAGTAAGGTCTTCGGCAAGCTCGCAAGCAGTACGGGATGGAATTTTGTCGTTCCGCTTTCCATCGAGGATGCCGATGCCTTTGCAGTGGGTGAAATATGTAATATAGTTTTTCCCGCAAATAACTCACAAAAGCTACCTATGACACTCGAAAAGAAGATCGAGACTGCTGACGGTGATGAGGCACTGTGCGTCTTTTACTGTAACAGACTTCCTGATAAGTTCTCGTTTGAGCGCTGTCAAAGCGTGGAGCTTGAGATATCATCCAATACGGGAATATACGTTCCGCGTTCAGCGCTTGTGCGCCTTGACGGTGTTACGGGAGTTTACGTGCTCAGAGGTAGTGTGGTTCGTTTTCGCAGAGTTGAAATAGTTTATCAGGGAGTGGATTTTTGCCTTGTTGCATCCGACGCTGAGGATCTGGACGGATATTACGCATTGGGAACGAATGAGCTGATAATATATGAGGGAAAAAATCTTTTTGACGGAAGGATTTTGGAATAATGGACTTTGGATATATTGAAAAGAACGTCAAGGACGTGCAGCAGAGAATAGAGCGCGCGAGAATAAATGCTGGCAGAGAGGAACCTGTAATGCTCCTTGCCGCAGTTAAGTACGCGGAGCCTGAGGAGATAGAATTTTTGTATCACTCGATGGGCATTCGACAGGTAGGTGAGAACAGAGTTCAGCAGCTGCTTGCGCACAAGGAGGCAATAGACTGCGAGGGACTAGAGTTTCATTTTATCGGGACGTTGCAGACAAATAAGGTAAAATATATTATCGACAAGGTCAGTATGATACACTCGCTTGACTCAATGAAGCTTGCGATTGAGATCGACAAGCAGGCGAAAAAACACGGAATAGTAATGGATGTGTTGGTCGAGATAAACAGCGGTGCTGAGGAGAGCAAGAGTGGCCTGCTGCCTGACGAGGTAGAGGATTTTTGTCTTAAGATACGCGACCTTGGGGGAATACGCCACAGAGGTTTTATGACAATGGCGCCAAAATGTGACAAAAAAGAAGAATATTTAAAATATTTTGGACAAACTTACGCCAAGGTTATTGACATTTGGACAAAAAAATTGCATAATATAGATAGGCCTATAATTTCTATGGGAATGAGTGATAGCTTCGAGGAAGCGATAGCTTGCGGAGCGGATATAGTAAGAGTAGGACGAGGTCTTTTTATTAAGTAAAAATTATTTATATATTATATTTTTTGGAGGAAGATATGTTTTTGAAGAAGCACAAGTATTCATTTGCCGACGAGATCGAGGATGATTTCGACACATACACTGACGAGAGTGAGAGTGTTGATGAAATGGACGAGCCCATAGAGGCTCCCGTGGCTCCCGCAGAGCCTGTAGCAGCTCCCGCGCCTACCTTCACAGCAGCTCCTGTTGCGTTGAAGATAATCACCCCCAAGGCATATGAGGATGCTCGTGAGATCACAGATTATCTTATGAACGGAAACACTATTTTGCTTAACATGGATGGCATAAGCCGCGAGCTTGCAGTACGCGTTATAGATTACCTTAAGGGTGCTATTCAGGTGGTTGGAGGAATGATGACAAAGGTTGGAAAGACTACCCTTGTTGTTGCCCCCAAGAACGTTGACGTAAGCAGCATTGAGGCAAGTCGGAGGCCAAGCGGTCTTAG
>JAZSJE010000066.1:0-2939 GCA_045534135.1 Eubacteriales bacterium | reverse complement strand
TTTTGTTTTTTTCATGTCTGCCTCCAAAATAAAAATAGAGCCTCGGCTATGCTAAACAATAACCCAAGCTCACTTGGACACCTAATCCGGCATTACGGTACTACGGTACACAGCCTCCGGTGACATATTAAATTTGCGCCGATTTGACCGCAAAAACAGTCAAATCGGCAATTTTGGTCGGAGTGACAGGATTCGAACCTGCGGCATCGACGTCCCAAACGTCGCGCGCTACCAGCTGCGCCACACCCCGTTGCCATTATTACAAACAACACAAGGTATTATAACAGATTTATTGAGATATGTCAAGTGGAAAATTACTTAAAAAGCCGAGAAATTTCTCGGCTTTTTGACTTTGATCATTTTTTGTTATATGCCATCAATATAAGCTTTTCGCAGAGAGAATCATAATCTATACCTGCTGCCGCAGCCTCTTGTGGCATAAGGCTTGTGGGAGTCATTCCGGGAAGCGTATTTGCCTCAAGACACCAGAAATTTCCGTTCTCATCAAGTATGTAATCTATTCTGGCATAATCACTAAGATTGAGTGCCCAGAAGCATCTCGCACTTATTTCGTCAAGCTTTCTGCGGGACTCGTCAGAAATAGGTGCGGGGCATATCTCATCGGTTGCGTTTGCCACGTATTTGTTTGTGTAGTCGTAAAATCCGCACTTGGGGATTATCTCAACGGGTGGAAGTGCCTTGCCGTCTATAAACGCTTGGGTAAGCTCTCTGCCGAAAACTCTTTTTTCGACAAGAAGGGAACCCTCGTAGTCTGAGGCTGATAGGATCGCAGATTTTAATTCGTCGATATTATTAACCATGGATACACCAACACTTGATCCGCAAGAGCAGGGTTTGACTATGCAAGGAAAACCTATTTTTTCAGCTGCATCGCATACGTGATCTTTATCAAACGGAAAGTCTATGCGTACCCATTCTGGTGTGAGCACTCCGCTTTGAAGCATAAGCTTTTTCGCGATGTCCTTATTCATAGCCAAGAGGCTTCCTATGTATCCGCTTCCGGTATATTTTATATCAAAAACATCAAGTGTTGCCTGAAGCTGACCGTTTTCGCCCATATCTCCGTGAAGGGCAAGAAAAACCGCATCGGCTTTTTTGCAAAGAGTCAGAACGTTTGGACCGATAAGCTCTTTTCTGTTATTATTTTTTCTTCTGATATCTTCAAGGTCAGCTGCTGAGGGAGCAACATTTCCCGCACTGTGAGCTATGGATTCTTCAAGAGTAAACAGTTCCAGAGGATCAATCGGAATTTTCTCTATGCCCTCGTAAACGTCTATCATGAGTACTCGGTGTCCCTTTCTACGCAGGGCGGATGAAATAAGGCTTCCTGAGGAAAGCGATACGTTTCGTTCAGGCGAAAGACCGCCTGCAAGAACAACTATATTCAAAGTAGAATTCTCCTTAAATCAGATGTGTTATATTATATGCCTATACCCTCTGCAATATCCGTCTGAGGCTCTTTGTTATACTTTATAGGCTTGAGATATGCAACTCTGTCATTTCCGCCGTAGTCCTTAAATATCTCGCATTTCATTCCTGCCGATACGGCTATTGCCGATACTGCCTTTGCCTGATCGCAACCGATTTCAAGAAGCATTATTCCATCCTTGTTTAAATATTTTCCGTAGTTGGAAATAATGACTCTGTAAAAGTCAAGACCGTCATCTCCACCGTCGAGGGCCGCCTCAGGCTCAAAGGAGAGCTCCTCGTCAAGAAGTGGTATCTGCTGTGTTTCTATGTAAGGCGGGTTCGAAAGTATGCAGTCAAAAAGTCCAAGCTCATTCATGAATTCATGGTTAAGGACGTCTTTGTCTAAAAATCCCATGCGATCTCCGACACCGTTGATCTCGGCATTTTCACGAGCAACGTCAAGCGTTTCGGGGAAAAGGTCGACAGCCACCGCGCGACAATCCTTACGTGTGGCAAGTGTTGAAATTGCGACGCATCCGCTTCCCGTGCAGAGATCTATTATCCTTGCGTTTTCAGGGATAAGGCGGATAGCAAGCTCAACGAGCTTTTCTGTATCCTGACGCGGGATAAGCGTATTTTCTGTAACGCGGTAGGTTTCATGGAAGAAATCCCAGAAGCCGAGTATGTACTGAAGCGGATAGTGCTTGCAACGTTTAGCTACTGCTTCGTCAAGTGCAGGACAGGAAAAGTCTTCGTCGTGTCGCAACAGAAGATCTGCCTTATTTATACCGCAAAAATGGCATATAAGCATAGATGCCTCACCGCGGTTATTTTCTATTTGCGCCGCCGCCAAGGCGTTGCAGATCTCGTTGTACGTCATAAAATCCTCCGACCAAAATACTACTCTGTATATTATAGCAGATTTTTCTTTTTTTCGAAAGACCTAAATGAAAAATTTTTGATTATTTTTAGACTTTTTTTTACATATCCCGAGTCTGCAAAAAAGCGCAAAAGAAAAATATGAATATTTTGAAAAAAATAAAAAATTTTTATTGCATTTCTCAGAAAATATGGTATAATATATTTAGAGAGTTATTCTTTGTCCTTGTATAGAGGAACTGATAGTAAATATAAAAGGGAGGAACGAACATGTTTAGTATTTTTAGAAAAAAGAAGACTAACTACAAAAAGATCATATTTATAACCCTCGCGGTTATCGTAGCAGCTGCTATAATTGCGTTTATCATTTATAAGTTGGTCAAGAAATATACAGAGGATCTCGTATACGATTGTGACGATCTTCTTGATGAGTGCAA
Source organism: Eubacteriales bacterium (assembly GCA_045534135.1). GTDB lineage: Bacteria > Bacillota > Clostridia > Oscillospirales > CAG-272 > HGM12713. The sequence goes on along the minus strand of JAZSJE010000066.1, from coordinate 192 downwards.
CGATTGCGATCTTGTAATTGACGATGGAGAGGATGCTGACGAGTTGGCTCAGCTCGCTAGATAAGATTCCGTTAAAGAGGCTATCGCCAAGGCGATAGCCTTTTAAATTTTTCTTTGAGAGGAAAAGTAATGAATTTATTGGACACTATTGCCGCTGTTTCCACTCCTTACGGTAAGGGTGGAGTAGCAATG